>JAUXBW010000155.1 GCA_030619185.1 Methyloprofundus sp. | reverse complement strand
GTCTTCCTAAGACCGCTTGGCCTCCGACTTAAGAGGTTAAACAGGAACTCGCATGATTTTATCGGAGTTGCGGAATTATCTAAAGCAACAACACCGTCTTTCCTTGCTGGAAATGGCGAATCATTTTGATACCGATGCTGATGCACTACGCGGCATGTTAGCTAAATGGATCAGTAAAGGTAAAGTGAGAAGAATTGATATGGGAGATGCATGCGGTACCAGTTGCTGTAAGTGTGACCCTGCTATGACTGAGCTCTATGAATGGGTAGAGGAAGTTAATTAGGATTGACGGGTAAGGTAGAGCGGACTTAAGTCCGCAACTTTCAGCATATCTGATTTTTAATATTATCCATGGAGGACTATAGTCCGCAGTACTCAGGTGGGTTTATTTCATTTTTTTCAGTATTCTTTTGTCTCATGCTGTACTTACTCAAGAAAACTTAACGGAAACTGTATTCTAGACTAAGCTAACATATATATTATATGTATTAGTAGAGGATCGTAATGGCCGAGCAGCAACCCAGTATATTAATCGGAACACTCACTGAAGTGAGAGGCGATGGCATGGAGGCGCGTGTTGTCGAAGAATTTGCAACAGCAACACCCTTACTGACTATTGGTAATGAGCAAATGTTAGCTGCTAATATTGGTTCCTATGTCGTCATACGTCAAGCCACTATTGCTGTTCTGGCAATGGTTTTTAAAATGCGCGAAGAAGACCACTTTGAACAGGGAAAACGTGTATCCGATCGGTTTTTTTCTTTAATTCCAGTGGGCGAATTAAATCAAGAAGGAACCTTTATTCGTGGCGTGCGCCATTATCCTACGCCGGGTGCAAAGGTCTATGCCGTTGGGCTTGCCGAAATTAATGCTATTTTTTCTAAATTTAGAAGCTATGAGTTTTTTATTGGCCAGCTTTCTGCACACAAAGATTATCATTTAAGTCTGGATCCCCGTGCCTTATTTGGCAGGCATTTTGCCATTATCGGTCAGACAGGCTCGGGTAAGTCGTGGACTGTGACCAGTTTAATTCAACATACCATTAAATCCATGCCCAAAAGCAATATAATATTACTGGATTTACATGGTGAATATTGCTGGAAAGATGATGCAGGTAATATTCAGTCAGCTTTTCCTGCTGAAACGGTTAATTATGTTGAAGCAACTGAGCTGGAAATGCCTTACTGGATGATGACTTATGCGGAATTAATTGACTTGTTTATTGACCGTTCTGATTCTGGGGCCTCCATTCAAATGGCCTTTATGCGTGAAGTTCTACAGCAATTAAAGCGTGAATCTGCCAAAGAGCTTGGCCTGGGCGTTGTTTCAGTCGACACGCCCATTTATTTTTCATTGGTGGAAATGTATCGTCAATTTAAAAATGCGAATGAAGAGCGCAAAGATTTTGGTAAGGTGACGGGAGCCTTATTTGGTCAGTTCGATGAATTTTTAGTGCGTATGCAAAGTCGCTTTAACGATGTGCGTTATGACTTTTTACTCAAACCAAAAAAACGCAATAATTCGGCAACAATGGCTGATTTATTGCGCGAGTTTGTTGGTGTAGGCACCTACAATTCAAATGTGACGGTGATAGATTTAAGTTCGATTCCTACCGATGTACGACCAGCCGTTTGTGCTCAGGTTGGCAGGCTGGCATTTGAATTTAACTACTGGAATCCCAGACGGCGTGAATTTCCAATTACCCTATTATGTGAAGAAGCGCATGCTTATATACCCAGAGACAAGAATAGCCAATATGAAGGAACCAAGCGCCAGATGGAGCGTATTGCTAAAGAAGGGCGGAAATATGGGGTATCGATTGGTGTCGTAAGTCAGAGACCCACAGAGCTTTCAGAAACCATGCTGGCGCAGTGTGGTTCATTTATTTGTTTACGTACCACTAACCCAGATGATCAGGATTATATTCGAGGCCTGGTACCCGAGGCTGAAGGCGATTTGGCAGATATCCTGGCTTCATTAGGGCGTGGCGAGGCACTGGTATTGGGAGAGGCCGCACCACTGCCCACACGTGTACAAATTTACAAACCTGATCCGGAACCTAAAAGTAATGATGTCGATTATTTTACCAGTTGGCGTAAAGGCGTTGATAATATAGATGTTGACGAAATAGTACAATTATGGCGCACTCAAACACATAAGTAAATTAGGTAGGGCGCGGCTTTAGCCCGTCTTTACCACCTTATAGAAATGAATACTACTGAGATTTTACGGGAGCAAAAGATTAAAATTATGGAACAACCAGAAAATATTGAACATGAAGCTGTTGTTGAGGAAGAGATAAATCCTGAGGCCCACGAACATCATTCGGATAAAGATATGTTGTTACATGTGGGTGTGAAATTTCTTTTATTGTTTATTATTATCCTGAGCTTTGATTTTCTAATAGATTTAGTGCTGATGGTATTAGACCTACTCTTTGAAATACTGCATTTATTAATTGAATTTATCGATGAAATGCTGGAGTCAATGCTAGCAGAAGCTCTACCAACCAGCCACCATCAAAATGAAGTGATTATCGTTAATGTAGCTCTGGTCATTGTATTGTTTGGTTTATACAAATTATTTCATGGTATACGATTTATCTATCGGCTGAAAAGACATATCAAAGCCGATTGGTTAAATTATAAAAAGCGCAAAACATTAGGTTGGCAGTGCCTGTCAGTCATAAGTAAAATCAAATTGGTAACAGCCTATTGTGTTGGTTTCAGCCTGATATTTTTACTTGCTTTTTAATTGAAAATGACATGTTAAACCAGAAATATCAAAGCACTTCACTCTATCAAATGAAAACAAAGGCTGTACCAGCTTTGACGCTTATAAAAATACCCTTCGCCTTCTTCCTGATGTTTAATTTGCTCGCTTGTGCTAAGCAAGCAATACAGCCAGAAAATATTTTGCCTGCGTGTGTATTCCCGAATAGGCAGGCGGCTCCCGGCTGGATTTGTGGTGAGTCTGTTGCTGGCCTTCAGGTTCAGGCAACCGGTGTTGCAGATAAATCTGTCGCAGGTGTTAATTATATGTACGATATTGCCCGGATAGTTGCCGTTAAACATCTTACCGAGTCATTTAAAGCTAAAGCGGGTAAAACGGTTCGCCAGTACCTTGTTGCGCTCAATGCCGTAAATTCTGTGGCTATTGAAGCAGGGGCGAGTACCATGAATGCTATTAGTCGTGAATCACTCGTGGTTGCCAAACAATACAAATCCGAAATTGGCCCAGAAGGAAGGGCGTACGTGTTAGTTGGTTTAGACCCTAATACCAGCAGGACATTACTAGAAAATGCAGTAAAAAGCAGCATGGATCATGATCCTGCTCTATGGTATAAGTTTTCCACACTGAAGCCACTTGATGAAATAGCAGCCGATATTGCTGCGTTAAGCGTACGATAGTAAATGCTAAACATACTAAAAATCTCGATATTCGACACCTATAAAAATGATGATATTACACGATTTTAATTTTACTTCTCTGTTTATATTACATGGTGGCAAGTTAAAAAAGACACATTATAAGCTTATCAGACCTGAAATCCATCTAGCTTCAAAATTGCAGATTATTTCACCTGAGAGCATAATGAAAGTCAGTATGCTTCTGTGTCTTAGCGGGTTATTCTCCGGGTGTAGTAATTTCGCCAGCAAGCAGGATCCTGCGCCTGTTTATAGCAAAGTAAATACCACGAATAACTCGGCGAGTAAGGAAACACAAGCAAAGAAAGATCCGGCAACTCAAATTAATGTTGTAAAAGACCCGGTTATTTTGCAGCAGCAAGAGCTTGTTGTGCAACCACAAAAAAAATCCTCAAATGTCGTTGTGGCTTTACTTTCCAAGGCGGATGTCAGTTATCAGCAGGGTAACCTGGATGCTTCTGTAGCAACTATCGAACGTGCTTTACGTATAGAGCCGCGAAATGCCCTATTATTATATAAATTAGCCTCACTAAGATTACAACAAGGGCAGCCTGATCTCGCAGAGAATCTGGCCAAGAAATCAGAACTCCTGGCTGAAGGTAATGCACCGTTAAAAAAACAGAACTGGTTATTGATCGCTAAAGCGCGTGAGCAGATGGGAAACTCATCGGGAGCAGAGGCAGCCAGAAAGAAGGCTAGCCAGTTTTAAGGCACCGAAGTAGGTTTTATGAGTAATGAGTGCCTGTTTAAAGCAGAATATAATGATAGGAGTAAAAAAGCTTTAGCTTTTTTCGAAATAGCAATATTTAATTTGTGACAGCACAAGCAAAGCTGGTGCGCTGAGGAAAGAAATGAATTTTTCACGATTGATGTGCTTTCTATCGTCAGCACATCCTGCGTAATCACTTATTTATGGAAAAGAAGTAATTTTGAAGGGGTGGATAAACAATGAATAATTGGCAAGCAGTTATTGACCAGATTGAATTGGTAACAGGCAATGAATTTACGCTTCTAAAAGTCAGTGCAATGCATGGCGGCGATATAAATCAGGTTTATCAGTTGCAAGGAGCTGAACACAGTTACTTTGTTAAACTTAACCGCGCTGACTTAATAACTATGTTTGAGGTGGAAGCGTTAGGTTTGCAGGAGTTAGCGAAAACAAAGACTTTACGTATTCCAGAGCCAATTGCGTATGGAGTGACAAATGGAAATGCCTTTTTAGTGCTGGAATATGTCGCATTAAAATCAGCTAACCAGGAGACTTCGCAACAGTTAGGAACGAAACTGGCTGAACTGCATCAAATCAAACAAGATTATTTTGGCTGGCACCATGATAATTTTATTGGTAGTAACCCACAGAAAAATACCCGGAATAGTGATTGGGTGAATTTTTGGCAAGAACAACGTTTGACCGAGCAACTGCAATTGGCGGCTGATAATGGCTATACAGGAGAAATTCAGCAACAGGGTGAGAAACTTTGCCAGCTTATTCCCGATTTTTTCTCTGACTATCAGCCTCAGGCTTCTTTATTGCATGGTGACTTATGGTCAGGTAATGCTGCATCTGATACAACGGGGCAAGCCATTATTTACGATCCTGCCTGTTATTATGGGGATCGAGAGGCTGATATTGCCATGACGGAGTTATTTGGTGGCTTTGGTGCGAATTTTTATACAGCTTATAACCAGGTATGGCCTTTAGATGCCGGGTATAAAACGCGCAAAGCCTTGTATAATTTATACCATATTCTGAATCATCTGAACCTGTTTGGTAGCGGTTACCTGGGGCAGGCGGAGGGAATGATGCAACGATTGATAAGAGAAGTTACATAATCAGCTAAAAGCACAGTTACATAGCGCATCCACTGACTTAAGGGCACCTCTACTAATTCATACTTTCTGTACAGCAATATTAGTCAAACCGACTCCCCGTATTCAATAAAGAACGTGCACGCAATAACATTTACATCATTAATAGGGGGCGCAGGCCTTTAGCCTGCATTATAAAAAGGCGGACTAAAGATCCGCGCCCCATAGTTTTGCTCAAGTTGTTTCGTGCAAGTTACCTTAACGCGCTTACTTTTTAGTTTCAGCCGGTGCGACTACTTCAACTGTTTCAGTAATCGTGTCAGTCG
>JAUXBW010000127.1 GCA_030619185.1 Methyloprofundus sp. | reverse complement strand
GGGAAATATTCTTTACCAACCATGTTATACACAGTCTGCAGCATATCAGTATTGGCAATAACTACTTCTGTATAAATAACCTCCCCTGATGCCAAAAGTACACCTTGAACCTGATTGTCGCTAATATGAATTTTGTTGACTTGACTCTTGAAGTAGATCTCTCCGCCCGCCTGCTTTAATCCAGCCACCAGGCTATCTGCAAAATTCTGAAAGCCTCCTTTGCAGTAATAGGCACCATCAGAAACATAGCCCATCAGCATACTTGCCCAGTAAACAAAAGATACTTTTTCAGGAGGTAAACCTAGATACGGCCAAAGAGCCGCGAAAAGACATTGGAGTTGAGGGTCTGTTATGTAATCCCCCCAGACATCCGCTAGAGTGCTGCGCCGATATTTAAACAATAAATCTAACCTGGAATACATCGTGTTGACACCTTCCGATGCCATAACATCATCAGATTTGGCGACTTGCTCAGCCAGAGTTAAACAAAGCATTAATAAATCAGTGATACCTTGCCGTTCGTGGGGAAATAATGTGCCTAATTGATCCACTAGCGCGTCAATAGAGGCAGGTAATTCAACAGTAATATCAGCTACTGACACAAAAGCAAAGGGATTAACTTCAATGAAATCGAGTTGTTCGTACTGATCAATGGCCTGAAGAACTTTGCGGATAATCTGACCACCTTCAAATCCCTGTAGCCCACAACCACTGGTAAGATGCACGCCCGAATCAAATGTATATTTTTTACGCTTAAAGCCATGCGCATAACCGCCAGCACGGTCATGCTGCTCTAACACCAAAACTTGTCGGCCTGATTTTGCCAGTAAAGCTGCAGCGGTTAAACCACCGATACCACTGCCAATAACAACAATATCAACTTTCTTTTGCTGCATCTACTTCTAAAGCTTTCAAGCCCTGATATGTTAAATAAGTGAAGGATGCATCAAGCCCTCGGTCATACAAAGAGGGCAGGATACTCACTCATTCAAAGCGTGTCGAAATTAAGGTTTTTGAATATTCAAAGCACCTAACGAGAAACCTAAGTTATATCCCGTCCCCTTTCCAGATAATGTTCTGGTGCGTGAACCTTTAGGTGCCCAACGTCCTTCTACTGATTTATCAAACCCGGCATCGCCATCCATCATAAATGAATTACCATAAATATCATCGATTTTTTGAACACCGCGAATTATGCCTTTTCCATCCTTTATTTTATAGGCACCGAATGTAAATCCTCCGGCTTTTAAGCTCAATTTAACTTTCGCCTTTTTTCCACTAGGACAAGTAACAGTTCCTGATCCCTTATATGTTTTATAAAAAGCTGCCCAACCCTTTAGCTTATATTTCAGCTCACAATCTTCAGCTTGAGCAACAGAGAATGACATAAAGAAAAGTGAACTAACGGCTAAACCTAATAATTTTGTGCGCATATTTTTTCCATCTAAATTATAAAGACTTGATTATACCTAAGGCTTAATCGTTAAGCCACTAAAGGCAAAACCTAAGCCATAACCGCCACCAACGCCTGCCCCACCACCCGCAATATAGCCTTTAAATAAGGTGCGCGCCTCAGCTGCGCGTGCAAACCCAGCGTGCACATCAATTGAAAAATAAGTTCCGTAAATGTCTTTTATATTTTTAATGCCGGTAAATTTACCTTTCGCATTCTCAATATCAGAAACACCCAAAGTTAAGCCACCGCCATGCAATACTAAAGAAACTTTTGCACTCTGACCATTAGTGCAACTGACAACACCAGACCCTTTATAAGCTTTATATAAAAAAGACCAACCCGTTAAATCATATGTTATTGAGCAGCTTTTACTTGCAGCCCAGGATGATAATGGTGTTAACAACAGCAAGCTTATTAATACCTTTAAAAAATTGTGTTTCATTGTGCTTTTCACTTTCTACAAAGCGGTTGATTATACAGAGATTAATGTTTTCAAAAACAGTAAAAGAAAAGTGACAGATATTTAGGGAGATGGAAAAAATTCACGCAGTATTGTGACTGCGTGTCATATTCATCGCTAATACAGAAGCCCTGAAATTTAAGATGTAAAAAACATTATAAATTATTGTTTTTTAATGCATTAGTTATCTTATTACTTTCTCGCTTACTTCGGGCTTGCTGTACTAGTAAAATTGAGGTTACTATTTAAATTTTATATCAATACGGCGATTTTTCTGACGACCGGCTGATGAGCTATTTGATGCAACCGGCTGGCTTTGACCATAACCAATAGCAGTAATGCGGTTTGCAGCAACACCTTTAGTCATTAACACACTGCGAATAAAATCAGCACGTTTTTGTGATAATTCATTATTAAGCTTAGTACTGCCTGTATTATCAGTATGCCCTTCAAGTGTCACTTTTTTGCTCGGGTATTTTTGCATATAAGCCGCTAACAAATCAATTCCCACTGATGCTCCAGGTACTAAATCAGCTGTTCCGGTGACAAACTCTATATCACCAAAAGCCAGTAAAATTTCACGCTCTGCTTCAGTTAGTTGCATCTGTAACAATTTACTTTGCGTAGCATCTTTTTTCAAATTAAGAGAATCTGAAATTAACTGTTCTTTTTTTGCCAGCAAATCAATACTGTTTTGTCTAGATATTTCTGCTGCTGCAGTATTTACAGCCGTCCCAACTTCAGCATTACCTATATAAGCCAAAGAAGCCATATCCTCTGCTGTTTCAGCCACTGCTGCACTTTTTAAGGTTTTATTCGCTTTATTTAATTCAGCTGCAGCATATTTCTGTACGGATGAATCACTAGCCGCTACTTTATACGCCTGCTCAGCATCTAATAAAGTTTGTGGTTTTTGCAAGCTGGCGCAACCTACAGCCAATGTCGCCATTACAGCAGGGATAAGCAGTTTTTTTACTGTCAATATTTTCATAAATTAAGTCCAAGATAGATTAGTCAATAGAGTGAGCTATTTATTTAAGCTGTGATTCCAACATTTGCATGCTTTGCTGCATTTGCTTTTCTTGTGCACTTGCTTTGCCTGCTTCTGTTTTTGCTTGTGCCAGACTCGCTTCCGCTGTCGCTTCATTTGCTAGACGTAAGGCTGCTTCATTGTTACCGTCCTTCATTTCAGCTTTTGCTTGATCTAGTTTATTTTTGGCTCTTTCCAACTCCATTCCTGCATAACCATTGGCACCGATATTACGCGCTGATTGCACGGTGGCTTCCGCGTATGCAATTTCAGATTTTGGCGCTGCAATTCCACATGCGCTTAAGGCTGAAACAGCAAGGCCTAAAGCAGTCGCTTTAATTAACGATGCCGTATTTTTTTTTGTGAACATGATGTCACTCTCCATTTTAATTTAAGAAATTAAGGGTAAAAGTATAGTAATAAACTACTCAACCTTTAATTCTATAACAATAATGCATTATTGCAAAAAATATAAAAAAAACGAGCAACACTTTATCCCTAACTACAATATATTAAGCGGCATTTACCACTTAAGTTAACTCTTAATACCTATGCCCCTATGCAATAAAAACAGGCAAAAAACAACTAATAACACGATAAAGCTTACGATGATCAGCATGGCATGGGTCACATCTATATCTGAAATACCCATCAAGCCATAGCGAAAAGTATTAATCATATACAGAATAGGGTTACCCAACGCTATTTTCTGCCAGATTTCAGGTAGCATAGAAACAGAATAAAATACCCCTCCCAAATAACTCAGCGGGGTTAAAACAAAATTGGGAATAATAGAAATATCATCAAAACTATCGGCAAAAATAGCATTCACAAAACCGGCTAAGGAAAATAGAGTGGCTGTTAAAACAAAGACGCTAACACTTATCCACCAGTGAGCAACCGATATTTCAGTAAACATCATAGAGATACCAGTCACCACACAACCGACCAACATCCCGCGCATTACCCCACCTCCAATATACCCTGCTAATATCACCCAGTTTGGAACAGGAGCAACAAGTAGCTCTTCAATATGGCGTTGGAATTTGGTTGAGTAAAAAGAGGAGACCACATTGGCATAGGAGTGACTGATAACCGACATTAGAATCACGCCCGGCACAATATAATCCATATAACTTACGCCATTGATACTTCCAATACGCTCACCGATTAGCTTACCAAAAATCAGAAAATACAATGAAGTAGTAATCGCTGGGGGTAATAATGTTTGTGGCCAGATGCGGGTAAAACGACGAATTTCTTTAAATAAAAGCGTTCTAAAGGCAATCGAATTATTCATGAAACAATGGTTTCGCCTTTGGCTAATTTTGGTAAGTGCCCTTCCAGCCCCATAGCACCGCGCATCACTTTATTTTTTAGCGGAGTAATTCGCTCTGCCAGGCCCAAGCCCAAATTTCTGATAAACTTGATTGGCAATATCTGATTACTAAAGGTGCGATAAAACAAATCCATCACAGTCATCATTTTCAGATTTTCGTTACGACGCAGACGCTCATAGCGTTTCAGCACAGTAACATCCGCTATATTTTTACCTTTATTGTTAGCCTCAATTAAAACTTCCGCCAGCATTGCCGCATCTAGCAAACCTATATTGACTCCCTGCCCGGCTAAAGGATTAATCATATGCGCTGCATCACCCACCAGGACAACCCCTTGTTTTACATATTCCTGTGCATGTTGCCGCTTCAAAGGAAAGCTCGCTACGCCAAGAACTTTATTTATTTTGCCTAAACACTCTGGAAAAGTTGCGCTTAATTCAGCCAGTAATTCAGTCTCATCCAGGCTCTTTAACCGTCGCACTTCATCGGGTGTGTTATACCAGACGATAGATCCATAGCTTCCTGTTAAAGGTAAAAAAGCCTGCGGCCCCGTGGGTACAAAACGTTGCCAGGTAATGTCTTGCTGTTCATAATCAGTTTCGACATAAATAACCATGGCATGTTGCTGATAATCCCAGCTAGTCACGCCCAAACCCACTGCTTGCCTTAGCCTTGACTGCCCACCATCCGCTCCCACAGCTACTTTAGCAGATAGGACCTGATTATCATCAAGCTCTATACTAAGCTTGCCATTTGTGTAATTCAGTTTCGTGATGGTAGCGGGGCATAAGAATTCAATATTTGCAAACTCCCGCGCCCTATGTAGTAACGCGAGCTGAGTTACACGATTTTCAACGATATAGCCCAAGGCATCATAGGCGATAGCATCACTATTAAACTCGGTGTCGCCTGCTGTTTCCCAGACACGCATACGCTTAAAGGGGCACACACGCATCGCCTGCACAGCATCCCAGGCACCCACTGTTTGCAAAATCTGCTGTGAAGCAATACTCAAAGCGGAAACACGCAAATCATGCGCTTGCTCAGGCGAAAATCCTTGGGGCATGGTTTGTTCAATCAATGCAACCTTTAAATCGCTATCACCCAACGCACAGGCAACTGCAGCGCCAACCATGCCACCGCCAACAATCACTACATCATATTCTTCATTCATACCCTATATCCAGTAAATAAACTACGTTTATAAATTATAACATGATGTAGTAGTGGTCTTTAGGAACGCGCATGAAATAAGTTGAGCGCAATTGGCGAAGGATTTTTGTTCGTATTCGAGACGTAGCAATAGGCGCATAGCAGGCTACGCAACTATTGCTACAACGAAGAAGACGGGCAAAAAGGCAAGTCAATTGTTCAAGTTATTTCATGCACGTTCCTTAGCTGCGAAAGGTAATCTATCGCGGCTAAAGCCGCTCCTACGCCCCCGATTGATATCGCGTAGGGTCTGATACTTCTGCCTCTGCGAACCCTTGCTGCCTTAAGCGGCAGGCATCACACATCCCACACGCCAGACCTCCGGAGCTAGCGGCATAACAAGATACCGTTTGCGCATAATTTACCTGTAGCATAAGGCCCTGCTGAATGATTTCACCCTTACTCATATGAATAAGGGGCGCATGAACTTTAATTTCATGTCCTTCTACACCGGCTCTGGTCGCCACATTTGCCAAAGCTTGAAAAGCCTCAATAAATTGCGGCCGACAATCAGGGTACCCAGAATAATCAACCGCATTAACACCAATAAATATATCATGGGCATCTAAAACCTCCGCCCAGCCTAGCGCAAAGGATAAAAACACAGTATTTCTTGCCGGCACATAAGTAACAGGAATCCCCTCTTGCGGAGTTAGCGGAACAGCCAGAGCTGCATCCGTTAGAGCTGACCCACCTATCGCTCCCAAGCCTAAATTAATCACTTTGTGTTCAATAAGCTGATAGTCTTGGGCGATTTTTCTAGCAGCATTAAGCTCTGCATTATGTTTTTGACCATAATCAAAGCTTAAAGCATAAACTTCATAACCCTGTCGCTTTGCCATCGCCAAGACGGTAACGGAATCCAGTCCACCTGATAATAAGATAATTGCTTTTTTTGCCATATTTATTAAATAGTATAATTATTCTCAGGAACGCGCACGGAATAAGTTTGGCAAAGGAGCAGGATTTATGTTCGTATTCAAGGCGTAGAAACAGGCGCATAGCTGGCTACGCAACTATTTCTACAACGCAGAAGACGAGCATAAACACAAGCGAGTTGTCGAAGTTATTCCGTGCACGT
>JAUXBW010000108.1 GCA_030619185.1 Methyloprofundus sp. | reverse complement strand
TATCTGCATTCAAGGCTTTATTTTTTTCTTTGGCTATAGATGTGCGTCACCTGCAAAACTGTGACTCAGGTACCACTGTGAAATCGGGCTTAGCGTATATCTCGCCCGGCCTTTCGCGGCTAAAGACCGCTCCTACAGTATTTTAACTTTGGCAAATTTTCTTTTGCCTACCTGGTAGATATGCTCGGTTCCCGACTGAACAAGTAACTTTCCATCCATTAATTTTTCTCCGTCAATCTTTACAGCTCCTTGCTTTACCATTCTGTTAGAATCCGAGGTACCTGACGTTAGGCCTGCATCTTTCAACAATAAAGCAATTGCATAACCTTCAGTGCTAGCCGTTAACTCTATTTCAGGTATATCATCCGGTATTGCGCCGCGTTTGAATTGTGCTTCAAATTTTTCCAGTGCTTTTACCGCTGCTGCTTGATCATGAAATCGGGCAATAATTTCCTGTGCCAACTTCACCTTATAATTACGCGGGTTTGCTCCTTGCTGACATTCTTTATGCCATTCGGCAATTTCCTGCATGGGTCGAAAACTTAATAATTCAAAATAGCGCCACATCAACTCATCTGATATCGACATGATCTTACCGAACATATCATCGGGTGCATCTGCTATACCTATATAGTTATTTAAAGATTTGGACATTTTCTGCACACCATCCAGACCTTCCAGTATGGGGACCGTCATCACCACTTGTGGTTTCTGACCATACATTTCCTGTAATTGCCGCCCCATCAGTAAGTTAAATTTCTGATCTGTTCCGCCCAACTCCACGTCCGCCTTCATTGCCACTGAGTCATACCCTTGTATTAATGGATATAGAAACTCATGAATTGCTATAGACTGGCCACCTTTATAACGCTTACTAAAATCATCTCGTTCCAGCATTCGAGCAACAGTACTCTTCGCTGCCAACTGAATTAGTTCAGCTGGATTCATTGCATTCATCCAGCTGGAGTTAAACAGAACTAACGTTTTAACTGGATCCAGAATTTTAAAAATCTGCTGCTCATAAGATTTTGCATTTTCGATCACATCATCTCGAGTTAATGGCTTTCTGGTGACATTCTTCCCGGTAGGATCCCCTATCATTCCGGTAAAGTCGCCAATCAAGAACAGGACTTCATGCCCAAGATTCTGAAATTGTTTTAATTTATTTATTAAAACCGTATG
This sequence comes from Methyloprofundus sp., assembly GCA_030619185.1. Classification (GTDB taxonomy): domain Bacteria; phylum Pseudomonadota; class Gammaproteobacteria; order Methylococcales; family Methylomonadaceae; genus Methyloprofundus. Next base: position 6,745 of record JAUXBW010000108.1, on the reverse strand, counting down.
CCCTAAATGTAAATCTGGCGCAGTAGGATCAAATCCCGCCTTAATACGCAATGACCGTCCTTCATCCAGTTTTTTTTTCAACTCTGCTTCTACCAGAATTTCGTCTGTTCCGCGCTTTAGTTGCGCCAATACATCATCTTGCAATTGCTTCACCTTTTAATATTCTATATTTGTTTTAATCTTGAAAACCTCACCTTGCCAGGCTAATACAGCACCCATCAAACTCTATTAGCCATAAACCCCAATAAATACAGAATCTTAACGCGTTAATTATCAGTTTTGTTTAGTGAGTACTATACGAGTAACTCTTTTTCATTATGAGTTTGACGTAATATAATATTAGGCATTAGTAAAAAAAACACCTTATAATTATAGGGATGCGCTATCAAAACGACTTATACCAATCTACTAACCCGCCAAAAAATGAAACAAACAACCGGCCAAAGCACCTATTTATTGGTTTTGCTTGCGCTACTATTATAACTATCAGTTACGCTTTCTTTTCAGAAAAATCTGCAACGCCACTCCCTGCAAGTATCGCATTAACCATCCCGGACATAACTACAAAAATGGAGCAAAGCGGGAAAAGCGATGCATTGGTAACGGAAGTAGATCCACCAGAAACTTCCCCACATGAGGTAAGCTCAGCTAACGCCCCAACGCAGAGCATGCAAAGCCTATCAACCATCTGGCAAGAACATAAAATCGCATCGGGTGAAAGTCTTTCCGCAATTTTCTTAAGTAACAACTTAAGTAGGCTGGATTTAAACAATATAATCTATGCTAATGATATCAGCTCTAAATTCGCGACCATACAACCTGGACAATCTTTATTGATTGGTCATGACCTATCTGGCAACTTAAGCCATTTAGTATACAAGAAAAGCGCCTACGCAGAACTCAAAGCGACCCGACTGGAAGACGGCAGCTTCAAAGTTGAGCTTATTGAAGAGGAGTTAGACCGGCGCATCAATAGCGCAACAGGGATCATCCACTCTTCACTTTTTCTTGACGGTCAAAATGCGGGCTTATCGAATAATATCATTATGCAACTTGCAAATATTTTTGCCTGGGATATTGATGTTGCGCTTAACCTTCATGAGGGTGATAGATTCTCTGTCATCTATGAAAAATTATACATGGGCGATGAATTTATTGGCTCAGGAAAGATCTTAGCCGCAGAATTTATTAATCAAGGCAAGTCTTTAACCGCTGTTCGATATAAAAACCCGGCAGGTAAGATCAGTTACTATAGCTCTTCCGGAGACAGCTTGCGTAAGGCTTTTCTACGCACCCCAATTGCCTTTGCACGCATTAGCTCTCATTTTAACCTGAAACGCAAACACCCGGTGCTAAACCGCATCCGCGCTCATAAAGGAGTCGATTATGCAGCACGAACAGGCACCCCTATCAAATCCTCAGGTGATGGAAAAATTACTTTCCGTGGACGTAAAGGTGGATATGGAAGAGTGATTATCGTTCAGCATGGCCACAAATACAGCACTCTTTATGCGCATATGTCTAAATTCAAGAAAAGTCTGCGCGTTGGCTCGCGCGTTAAACAAGGCCAGGTCATCGGCTACGTTGGTAAATCAGGACTTGCTTCAGGCCCACACTTGCATTATGAATTTCGTGTCAATGGCGTACATCGTAACCCGTTAACAGTCAAACTACCCAATGCCAGCCCTATACAGGCAAAGTATAAAGCGGACTTTAGAGAAAAATCCAGGCTCCTGCTACAGCAATTAGCACAACTGAGTTCAACTCAAGTTGCTGCGAATGAGCTATTCAAATAATGAAAGATTATTATATAGGGATTATGTCAGGAACCAGTGTCGATGGAATTGATGCGGGTCTATATGACTTCTCGGGCCAGAATATACAAGTAATTGACTTCTACTATCAGCCCTTCACACAGAAAATTAAACAAAATATTCACCACCTTTGTCGTAACCCTCAGTCTATCTCGCTGCTTGATTATGGACAGCTAGATACTCAGCTTGGCAAGCTCTACGCTGAAGCCTGTCTAAATTTACTGCAGCAAGCAAAAGTTAATGCACAAGACATAAAAGCTATAGGTAATCATGGGCAAACACTGTACCACTCTCCTACTGCACAACAGCCTTTCACGATACAAATTGGCGATGCCAACATTATCAGCCAAATAACAGGCATCACCACTATTACTGATTTTCGCCGTAGAGATATTGCAGCAGGCGGACAAGGCGCTCCTTTAGTTCCTGCCTTTCATCAGGCAATGTTCCAGAGCGATCGAGAGAATAGAGTTATCATTAATATAGGAGGCGTTGCTAACCTGAGCATTCTCCCCAAAGACGCGCAAAAAGATATACTCGGTTTTGATACAGGACCTGGCAATACACTCATGGATTACTGGATCTCAACACACAAAAACTGCACTTATGATAAAAACGGCGAGTGGGCTGCAACAGGAAACATACAACCTGAATTACTGAAGCAACTGAAAGAAGAACCTTACTTCAGCAACCCGCCCCCCAAAAGCACGGGTACAGAGTTTTTTTCAGCTAACTGGCTAACAAAAAAACTGGCCACACTACCAGCCTACCCAGCAGAAGACATACAGCGCACCTTATGCCAGCTAACCGCCGAGACAATTGCCGAGGCCATACAAAAATTCGCTCCGGAAACGGATCAGGTATTCCTATGTGGTGGCGGCACACACAACCACACACTCTTTAAAGCACTAGAGCAATTACTCAGCCCGCCTATTGCATCAACAGAAACACAAGGCATACACCCTGATCAGGTAGAAGCCATGGCATTTGCATGGCTGGCTAAGCGGACATTACAGGGGTTAACAGGCAACTTGCCAGCAACAACCGGAGCAAAGCAAGCTGTTATCTTAGGTGGGATATATCAAGCATAAGCTTCGCAGAGGCCTGATAACATTACAGCTTATTAGGTTGGCTGGATTAGTTTTTCCAGCCATCGTGTCGGATAACGCTTTTCAATGCTACGCAATAAAAAACTAATCCAACCTACGTAGAACAGATTAAACTGAAAATGAAGATCCGCAACCACAGGTAGTAGATGCATTTGGATTACGAATAACAAACTGCGCACCGGATAAATCTTCTTTATAATCTATTTCCGCACCATTCAAGTACTGGATACTCATCACATCCACTAAAACAGTCACTCCGTCATTTTCGACCTGAGTGTCATCATCAGCCACTTCTTCATCAAAAGTAAAGCCATACTGAAAACCGGAACAACCGCCGCCCGAAATATACACACGTAACTTTAAATTATCATTGCCTTCTTCAGCAATTAAACTGCCTACTTTTTTCGCGGCACTATCAGAAAAAATAATTGGATCTGCCATATCATTAAACCATTATGTAATTGTTAGTTAGCGATTATGACTTTACCTAGTAATTTAGTCAAGATTTATGCCTATGAAAAGTTGCCTGGGAACACACACAAAACAGGTTGGGCAAATACATTTATACTTCGCGCGGTCACCGTTGTGCAGTTATAGCGAGTTGTTTTTGTCGAGAGCAAGACACTGGAATAGGTGCATAATTAGCTACGTATTTCAGTCATGTAGCTATCCGCGAAAAACAGCCGCTAGAATACTGTAACGGTGGCTGTGCGAAGTATATATTAGGCTCTATTGTTCTTTTGTGTGCTTATTACTGTCTGGAAGCGAATGTTTTGCGGGTTGAGTAATCAAGTGATTATGTATCCCCGTTATATAAAATTCAACAAACTCAAGCTTAACTGTCTTATGATACTCTCGTGCAGCGGCCAATGTGGAGTGACCAAATACACCATCCACAATGCCTGAATAAAAGCCCTGAGCTGCAAGTAGTCGCTGCAAGTTTCTGGTTCCCCAGGCTCCATTAGATAGCCTCGCTACCGCTTTTTCTGACTCGTTGTTCTGCTGTTTTGCGGCTTCTCTGTACCAAAAAAGGGCTTTAGAGTAGTCTGGGGGGATTCCTTTACCATATTCATAATATTCTCCCAAACTAGCCTGACTCTCTACCTGTCCCTGTTTAGCCGCCATATGTAACCAGCGTAACGCTTCTTTATAATCTCTTGTAACAACAATGCCGAAATCATAAATAATCCCTAGATTATATTGCGCTAATGCGTTTCCCTGTTCGGCAGCCATGCGATACCAATGCATTGCTTGATTATCACTTTGTGTAATACCGGATCCACTATCGTACATATAACCTAGATTATATTGCGCGTATGCATTTCCCTGTTCGGCAGCCATGCGATACCAACGCACCGCTTGTTTATCATTCTGAATAATGCCTGTGCCATTTTCATACATCACTCCAACAAGATTCATCGCAGCAGTATCACCCTTTTCAGCACGGGCACTAAATAGCACAAATGCCGTTGCAAAATCTTCCTTCTGATAAGCCTTTTCAGCTTCACCAGACCATGCTGCGTGCGAAAAAAATACCATAAGAGCAAAAAACAAAATAATTTTTCTCATAAAACCTGATACTGCTTCATTTGTTTACCCTCAATGAACAAATATTTAAAAATTCTCACAACTACACGTACCTTAATAAAAACAGGCCGTCATTAGACGGCGAATAACTTAACAAAACTTTATTAAAAACACAACAATGGCTTAACACTATTTTAAGTGGCCACAAAAGCATATATTCCACCGTGCAAATTATTTAGACAATATATTCTTTAAACCACCCCCCGTCTAGAGACAATGCCCACTATTGTGCAAAATAATCCACAAGAAAATCTATAAAGGCACTTAGTTTAGCAGGGTAGTAATTACGTTGTAGGTACGTCGCATAAACAGAGACATTTGACAGCTTATAATCCTCAAGTATCTCAACTAACTCACCTGATTGCACATAACGTTTTACTGATAAAGCTGGCGAACGTACAATTCCCATACCGAGTGATGCGGCCTGACACAAAGCGCCACCATTATTTGATGCAAAAATCCATTTTGGACGAATTTCTATCCGTTCGTTACCTTTTTTAAAAACCCAGGCATCCGCATGTGGCGTATCTAAATAGTGTAAACATTTGTGTTCTGCCAAATCATTAATATTTGTAGGTGTTCCATATTGCTGTAGATAAGCTGGCGATGCATAGGTACATAGAGAAGTCTGGGCAATTTTTCGTGCAACGACGCCCTGATCCAGTTTATCAGTCACCACAATGGCAATATCAAATTTAGCCGAACGCAAATTAATAAATGCATTATCCAGCGACATTAACACATTCACTTCCGGGTATTTCTGTTGGTAGGCATGAATAACTGGCAGCATATACATGCCACCAAAATCAATAGGTGCATTAATGTTTAGCTGACCTCTAACTAGCTTTCCTGATTGTGTAATAGAGCTTTCTAGATCATTTAAATCACCTAATATCTGTTTGCACTGGCGATAGTAAATCTGGCCTAGTTCAGTCACATGAAACTGCCGTGTCTTACGGTTAATTAACGAAATACCCAGGGAATTTTCTAAACTACGCATATATTTGCTAATCATCATTGCAGACAACTCCATTTCACGCGCCACTGCGGAAAAGGTTCCCAGTTCGACGACGCGACAAAACACCTGCATATTTTTTAGCTTATCCATTATTCATTCGCCTTTGTAAACCATAGGTTTATATAACATAAACTATACGCTATCTAGATATATTTAACTTATCGCTATAAAATTTGTCCCGGAGATAACAAAACGCTTAATTATACTTGCTTCAGTTTGTAGTACAGTTTCGTAACTCATAGAACTTGCTCAAGCTTATTATAATTAGGCGTTTTTTTTGATCATTCACAAACTCAAAAGGTCTTATCATGAGTAAAACTTTAAATGCAGTACTTCTTGCAAATCGCGAATATACAGCTGGTTTTGATAAAGCAAACCTGGCGATGCCTCCAGCCCGACAATTCGCAATTTTAACCTGTATGGATGCACGTCTGGATCCTGCGAAATACGCTGGACTTGCTGAAGGCGATGCCCATGTTATTCGTAATGCAGGTGGCCGGGCGAGTGATGATGCGATTCGCTCACTGGTTATTTCTTATAAACTACTCGGTACCCGCGAATGGTTTGTTATCCACCACACGGACTGCGGTATGGAAACCTTTACCGATACCATTATGCGTGACTTACTTTCAACTAGCTTAAAAACCGCATCAGTCGATGATACAGGCTGGCATGATTGCGGTGAAGGCAATGGTTCTAATGAGGCGAATTATATTGATTGGCTAACTATTGAAGAGCAAACCCAGAGTGTGCTGGATGACGTCACTCGTATCAGGAACCACCCTCTTGTGCCTGATGATATTCCTGTTTACGGTTATATTTATGATGTTAAAACCGGCTCTCTGATCGAAGTTCCTGAAGCAACAAAAGCAGGAAAACCTAAATAGAACTGTATATTATCACCTGGCCTGAACCACTGAGCCAATCCTGATAAGTCCCTTTTGCACCTTATAGACAGCTCTAGTTCTACAGGCTATGATATATACAAGTTCCTGATTACCCACAATTCTCAGCTAAGCTTCGTCATTCCTGCATGCTTTAAGCAGGAATCTCATAGGTTAAGCACAGATTCCCGATAAAAGATTTCGGGAATGACGTATTTTTTAACTTACTGATGCTTAAGATTTTTTCTACTATGGCTGTGAATTGTACGTAATCAGGTACAAGTTTATCTTAAGGAGCTGCCCATGCCAGGTACTATCGCTGCAATTATTATC
>JAUXBW010000005.1 GCA_030619185.1 Methyloprofundus sp. | reverse complement strand
GGTGCCAGGATTCTTGATACTTCATCTTCTGAATGCAGTCTTTTAGTCAGTGCCGCCAGAACTTTCAAATCAGCACTAAACCCGGTTGCTGGTCTGGCACTGCCAAATATCTGACCTATATTGTCGTAACGCCCACCCCGCGCAATTTCTTTACCTACTTCAGGAACGAAAGCAGCAAATACCATTCCCGTATGATAATGATAGCCACGTAATTCAGCCAAATCAAAGCTAATGGTTAATTCTGGATAATAGCTATGCAATATATCAGCCAATTCTTCCAGCTGTGCCAAGGCATTTTTAACGCTGACATCGGCAGCACTAAAAACATCTCTTGCATTCGCCAGTACTGACTTATCACCGTTCAATTTAGGCAAAGCCAGGAAGACTGTTTGTAAATCAGCTGCAACGGCATAGCTTTGCAGAAGTTCCACCAGCTCACAATTAGATTTACGCTGTAAAACCTCAAATAAAGCTAATTCCTGTTCCCCGGTTAAGTTTGCCTGGGCAACAAGTCCACGATAGATACCCACATGCCCTAGATCTAGATGTACATTTTTTAAGCCTGCCATAGACAAGACTTCAAGCATTAACTGCACGACTTCAATATCACTATCAATACCGGCGTGACCAAATAACTCAGCACCAATTTGCATCGGGATACGAGTTTTATCCAAAGCACCGCCCCGGGTATGCAGCGTTGTACCTTCATAACAGAGACGTGATACTTGCTGATGACTTAAGCTGTGCGCATCAATTCTGGCAACTTGCGGGGTCATATCGGCACGTATGCCTAACACTTCGCCACTGAGTTGATCGGTTAACTTAAAGGTCTGCAAGTTTAAATCATGCCCTGACCCTGTTAACAAAGAATCTAGATAATCGATAAAGGGTGGAATGACTTTTTCATAGCCCCAGCACTCGAACACATCAAGTAATTGGCGGCGCAAAGATTCTAAGTGTTTAACATCTTCGGGTAGAACTTCTTCAACACCATCTGGCAAAAGCCAAGGGTCTCGTTGCAACATGATAATTTTCCAATTCACACAAAAACGCTCCGCATAAGCAGAGCGTTAATTGTTCAACACAAACAGATAAAAACTATTTCATTTGTTTGAAATATTTAAAGAACTCAGAGTCAGGCTCAGTCACCATAATATTCGCTGATTTATTAAATGTTTCTTTATATGCCTGCATACTACGGTAAAACGCATAAAACTCAACATTTTTTCCATAGGCATTTGCATAAGTTTCAGCGGCTTTTGCATCGCCCTGCCCTTTCTTGATTTCAGAATCACGATAAGCATCGGCCAGAATAATTTCTTTTTGCTTATCTGCATCCGCGCGTACTTTCTCGGCGGCCTCAGCCCCTTGTGATCTAAATTCACGCGCAACTCGTGCTCGCTCAGCTTCCATACGACTATAAACAGAATGACTGACTTCGCTCGGTAGATCAATACGCTTTACCTGTACATCAACTATATCAATACCCAATTGAGCAGCGGCTTTAGCCGTATTTTCAATCAGTGCTTCACGCACTGCACTACGGTCAGTAGAGACCAGTTGCTTAATATCACGCTTACTAAACTCACTACGAAATGCATCCTTAATAATTTGATCTAAGCGTATATTCGCCTGATAAGCATCGCCCGCAACAGAGGTATAGAAAGTTTCAACATCTCCGATACGCCATTTTACAAACGAGTCAACGATCACATTTTTCTTTTCTGCCGTTAAAAAACGCTCTGGCGCAGAGTCCAGGGTTAAGATACGCGCATCAAATTTTTTGACGTTATTGATAAACGGAAGTTTAAAATGTAAACCCGGCTGATAATCCGACGCAATGATTTCCCCAAATTTAAACTTAATGGCTTTTTCTGTCTCTGATACAGTAAAAACACACATCATGGCAACTGTAAATATTGCCCCAATACTCACTAAAATTTTATTTGCTGACATGCTTAGCGCCCTCTTGGTGTACGTCCACGACCAGAAGGTCGAGGTGTATTACTGCTGTTAAATGGCTGAGTCGCCGTTGGCGATGGTTTATAGGTACTACGCTGGCTACTCATTGCCTGTGACTTAGCCGCTAGTTGATCTAGAGGTAAATACATAATGTTATTACCCCCTTTAACATCAACCATCACCGTATCAGTACCACTCATCACTGACTCCATGGTATCCAGATAAATACGTTGTCGGGTGACTTCGGGTGCTTTTACATACTCTGTTAGAATCTGAGAAAAACGACTCACGTCCCCCTCTGCAGAAGCAATAATACGTGATTTATACCCCTCTGATTGCTGAATAATCCTTGCTGCAGCACCTCGTGCCTTTGGCACAATATCATTGGCATAGGCTTCTGCTTCATTAATCAAACGTTGCTTATCTTCCCGTGCTTTAATGGCATCTTCAAAAGCACTTTGAACCTGCTCTGGCGGCTGCGCATCTTGTAAGTTAACACTGGTAATGGCAATGCCCGATTCATAAGAATCCATCACTTGCTGAATTTCAGTTTTAATGTCGGCAACAATCTGGGTACGCCCTTCAGTCAGAACGAAATCCATGGTATTACCACCGATCACGCCCCGCTCAGCACTTTCGATCACTTGCTTTAGAGTAGCGGTCTGATTCTGTACATTAAACAAATATTTTTTTGCATCACTAACCTGATATTGCACAGCCAGACGTACATCGACAATATTTTCATCTTTGGTCAACATCAACGCCTCTTTTGAGACCGTTCCTTTACGACCGCCACCTGACCTATAACCAACCTCTAAAGACCGAATCTGGGAAATATTAACAATTTCAACTTGCTCAATAGGCGCAGGCATTTTCCAGTTCAAACCGGGTTGAGTTGTCGTTACATATTTACCAAAACGTAACTCAACCCCACGATTTCCTTCATCAACGATGTAGAATCCACTTGCAGCCCAGAGTGCTAAGGCACCTACCGCTAAAAAGCCTAGCCCTTTCAATGAGGGTGGCGTGCTTTCATCATTGCCACCACCACCGCCGCCTTTGTTGCCACCAAACAGGCCGCCTAATTTATTTTGCAGCGAACGAATCGCCTCATCTAAATCGGGAGGAGTATTTTCCTCTCCACGACCACTCCAAGGGTCTTTATTTTTATCACCGCCCGGCTCATTCCAAGACATTCTCTAACTCCAAATTTATACTGCAAAAAATTTAAGCATAATTTTTATGCTTTTACTCGGTAATTATCCTAAAAAAAACATGATTACACAATCACCCTGAAACCTAGAAAAATCGGTTGAACACGGACACTAGTGCAAGCTATTGGTTTCGCAATGCTTTCAGAAATCTTAACTTCACCCGTAGGTTAAGAGGAATTTTCTGGAAGTGCTGTGCTGTTAATAGCTTGCGCTAGAAACCGAGAGCAACTGATTTTTGTATCTACTTTAAATTCCAGAGAGGAGTAAAAAAGCTTTAGCTTTTTTGTCATGACAGCAATAGCTAAAGCGATTGCACTCCTGTAGATTACCCTGATATTTAAAGTTGATACTTATTTTTCTTGGTTAAACGACTTCTTCAACTTCAACTTCACCTAAAACACCCATATACTGCTGATCAATTTCCACTAGCATATCCCAACCACCCTGTTCGGTATAATCTTCGCGTATGATATGGGCGACTGAAAATAATTTAGCGCGCACACCGCCCTGGCTGGGCAATAAATGACATAAACGAGTCACTTTATTTGCGGAAAAAAGCTCCGCCAGTGCCTGTAATAACAAGTCCATGCCTGCGCCTGTTTGTGCAGACACCCAGACACGTATTGGCATCCCCAATTCATTACGATCTATACGCGGCTCAAAACCCTCGAGTAAATCAATTTTATTATAGACTTCGAGTTGCTTATTAATATCTGCGCCAATTTCTTTTAATACCCGATTAACTTCAGCTATTGTTTCCGCTCTATATTCATCATTCGCGTCAATAACGTGTAGCAATAAGTCCGCTTCTGTTGCTTCCTGCAAGGTTGATTTAAATGCGGCAACTAACTCATGCGGTAAATGGCGAATAAATCCAACCGTATCTGCTAAAACAACTTCAGCGGCATTGGGTAGCTTAAAACGTCTTAGTGTCGGGTCCAGAGTCGCAAATAGCTGGTTAGCAGCATATATGTCTGCGCCTGTTAAGCTATTAAATAAAGTTGATTTCCCTGCATTAGTATAGCCTACCAGAGACAGGCCTGGTATTTCTGAGCGTTTACGTCTGGCGCGTCCCTGGTGCCGTTGTTTGACTACTTTTTCCAGACGGCTTTGTACTAGCTTGATGCGCGCACCCACTTGTCTTCTGTCATCCTCTAACTGAGTTTCCCCAGTTCCACGCATGCCTATGCCCCCTTTCTGTCTATCCAGATGCGTCCAGCCCCGGGTTAAACGCGAAGACAGGTGATTTAACTGAGCCAGTTCAACCTGTAGTTTGCCATCGTATGATTTTGCACGCAAGGCAAATATATCTAATATCAAACCATTACGATCTACCACTCGAAATTCTAGTGCGGCCTCCAGGTTACGTTCCTGGCTAGGTGTTAACACATGGTTAAATAGCACAAGATCAGCCTCTGTTTCTTCAATGGCTGCCTTTAATTCCTCTAACTTCCCCGAACCTATAAAATATTTGGCATCCGGATATTTCCTTGATCCTGTTAAGACATGTACCACTTCTGCACCGGCAGAACTCGCTAATTCTTTTAATTCATTTAAATCTTCCTGACCTGCATATAAGTTAATATGCACAAGAACAGCTCTTTCCCCGGATTCCGGACGATCAAACAAGGTTAATCTCCTTGTTACAAAGGTGACTCAAATTACTCAACTCCTGGCTCTTTATTCATCATCATAGTAACGGGTTTACCGGGTACTATCGTTGAAATCGCATGCTTATAAACCATTTGTACCATGGTATTCTTCAGCATCACGACATACTGATCAAATGAATCAACACGCCCTTGCAATTTAATTCCATTGACTAAAAAAATGGACACCGGTGTATGTTCTTTTCTAAGTGTATTTAAAAAAGTATCCTGTAAATTCTGGCTTTTTGGCATGATGTTCTCCCTATTATTATTGTTATATGGTGAGGAACGTGAACTCAACAATGCTCGTTCCTTAGCCTGAAGCTAATATTCCAATAGTGTCTCTGCCCTTACCTTACCGATAATTGCTATGCTTTACAAGATATAAGGACTCAAAGCTAAAAATCAATACTATTCGGGTTTTAATAAACGTAATTGATGGCTTGCAACTGCATATGCCCCCAGTATCCCAAGAGTGGATGAAGCCAGTAACAGCAAAATAGATTCACTAAAACTCATAAACTGTAATGTAAACTGGCTTTGATACAATAGAGATAATTGTTCTATCGGTGCGTTAATCATAAATAAAATCAAGCTGATAACCACCCATGCCAACATCCCCGAAATAAAACCATACCAAAAACCAGTATATAAAAAGGGCAGACAAATAAACATATTGGTACCGCCAACCAACTTAGTCACGATAACTTCCTCGCGGCGCGTCTGTAATTCAGAGCGTATGGTATTGCCAATAATAAACAACACGCCAATCGCAAGTAGAGCAGCCAAAATAATCACAACTCGGTTTGCCATTTTCATCATCGCCTGTAAACGCGCAAGCCACTGCATATCCATTTGCGCAAAATCAACCGCCTGCTCGTGCTGCATCTGCCCTAACAGATCTTTTAATTGCGCCGCCTCTGTCAGAGATTCTTTCGGGTTTACCTGTATAACAATCGGTAGTGGGTTGCTTTCCAGCGCATCCAGAGCCGCACCAAAACCACTGTATTGCTGAAATTCTGCCAGTGCCTGTTGTCTGGATATAACATTCACTTTTTCTATCGACTTATTCCCCTGTAATTTCCTGGCTAACTTAGCCGCCTGCTGATCACTCGTTTTCTCATGCAAAAACAGGGATATTTGCTTACCTACCTGCATTGAGTCAAGTAGTTGCTGAGCATTGTTCACTAGCACATAAAAACTGCCTGCCAGGGCAATAGATATCGCCATCACGATGATTGCCATCGCTGATGAAAAAGGGCATTGTAATAAGCGCACTAAACTGGAAATAAGTGATTCCCGGTTTAATTGCAGACTTGTTAGCACCTGGCTCTCTGGCCCACGTTTTATTATTTGCGCTTCTTTGCTAGTTCGAGGGTTCGGTACTCTGGTGTTTCTCACTGCTTTCATAAGCGCGGCTCTAGCAGTCGGCCATGATCTAATTGCAGCACTCTATGATTTAATTGATTAACCAGGGCAATATCATGTGTTGCGATTAAGACGGTCACACCCACTTGCTTAAATTGCTCAAATAAATACATAATTTCTGCCGATAATTCAGGATCAAGATTTCCAGTGGGCTCATCCGCTAAAATCAGCGCGGGTTTATTTACCACTGCGCGGGCGATGCCAATGCGCTGCTGCTCCCCCCCTGACAAAGCCAGCGGATACCTTTTCTCTTTATCCAGCAAACCGACTTTATCTAATGCCGCACGTACGCGCCGAGCTATCTCATGCGGACCTACTCCAGCCACGACCATGGGCAAAGCAACATTATCAAATACGGTTTTATCAAGCAATAATTTATAGTCTTGAAAAATCAGCCCTAATTTGCGCCGTAAATAAGGAATTTGCCTATCGGGCAAGCGGCTTAAGTCCTGCCCATCGACCAGCAATTGTCCGCGCGAACAACGCTCAATTGCAGCAATCAGTTTCAGCAAGGTACTTTTGCCAGCCCCCGAGTGCCCGGTTAAAAATGCCATTTCACCCTTCTCCAGATGAAAGTTAACATCACTCAAAGCATCGCCGGCCTCAGCATAACGTTTACAGACATGATTTGCAGTCAACATAGCCTTTAACGCTCATCCACTGCAAATAATGCATCTATAAAATGCTCGGCATTAAAATCTTGTAAATCATTAATACCCTCACCCACACCCAGAAAACGAATAGGCACACCTATTTGCCTGGCTAGCGCAAAAATCATTCCACCTTTTGCTGTGCCGTCTAACTTAGTCAGCGCAATACCGGTTAGCTCAACTGCTTTATTAAAATGTTCAGCCTGAGATAGTGCATTCTGACCTGTTCCTGCATCCAGAACCAACAGCACCTCATGCGGTGCAGACTCATCCACTTTCGCAGTAATGCGTTTGATTTTCTTGAGTTCTTCCATCAGGTTTGATTTAGTATGCAAACGCCCTGCGGTATCTGCAATCAACACATCTACCCCTTTAGCCTGAGCCGATTGTACCCCATCAAAAATAACCGATGCTGAATCAGCACCCGTGTGCTGCGCCACCACATGAATATTATTACGTTCACCCCAGATTTGTAATTGCTCTACAGCCGCCGCTCTAAACGTATCCCCCGCTGCCAGCATGACACTATGGCCTTGCTGTTGCAATCTTTGCGCTAACTTACCAATGGTTGTGGTTTTACCCACGCCATTAACGCCCACGACCAGAATAACATAGGGACCTTGTTTTTCAGGAATCACTAAGGGCTGGCTAACAGGCTCCAATAATTCCAGCAATTGCTGCTTTAATAATGTGGATAAGGCATTAACATCTTGCAACTGGTGTTTTTCAACACTGTCTTCCAGTTTCGCAATAATATCGGTGGTAACATCCATCCCTACATCGGCCATTAACAGACTGGTTTCGATTTCTTCCAGTAAATCCTGGTCAATTTTTCTATTAGTCAAAGTGACCACAGATAAAGCCGCGCCCAGACCTGAGCGTGTTTTCCCGAGTTGGGATCTTAAGCGTAAATATAAGGACTCAGGCTCGACCCGTTCAGCAACGGGTATTTCGATTTCAGGCTCTGGCTTTGACTCATCCCGGTCTACTGCCTGCGTGGGTTTTTCCTGCTCGTCTAAAAGCTGATAGCGCGTGTAAAATCTAAGCGCCAGTAATGGCAACATTAAAACAACCGCATTTAAGCTATGCAGTACAACTAACCAGGCTGGCATACCCAGCTTGACTATGCCAATTCCTGCTGCAAACTGGACCAGCAATAAAATACTAATTGCCATACCAGCCCAGCGTATTTGCTTAACCCTGTTTTTAGTCGCTGATAGCATAAGCCAGGTCAGACAGACAAACACAATAACCGACAAAAGGCGGTGCAGCCAATGTAACGCAACTTTTGCACTAAATGACAATGGAGCAAAAAGATCCAGTGCATATTGATAGCCAGCCTGTGGCCACCAGGAATTCAAACACTGAGGAAATCCGCCACAGACCAGTGCACCTTTATTTGCAGCAAGCCAGGCTCCGAGTGCCACCTGTAGTAATAACAAACTCATTGCTGTCAGTAGCAGGTATTGTTTGCCATTATTAGCTTGCTTGACATAGCCAGACTGGCTACGCAAGAAGGTGGCGTAGCCAATAAACAAGATAAGTGCACTTAATAGATAATGTACTAAGTGACTGACTGCCTGACTGGGTAGTAAATCAGGATACATCCCAAGTTGAATTTGCAAGCCCGCTAATGCGGCCAGGACTAGAGTGAAAATAACTAATTTTAACCGTGCAGCTGTTAACCAGACACTGGCAATTAACATGGCCACAAGAAATAACAGCACGCCAAAAGTACTCATATAATGAATCAGCCCTATGACATCATGACTACTCATCTCTGCCTGACTCATTAGCTCAGTCATTTGCGTAAAACAGCTGGAAACCTCAGTACAGGTCAGAGAGTTAACTTGCGTGACGCGCTGATAAGTACCTGATGCAGTTAAGACTAAGGTAAAAAAACAAACAAAAAATGCAAATAATCTAAACATGCCGACTTACCCGATTTGAGAAATTCTAAGCAATTTTTTCAAATCACTTTTTACCGCGTAGGGATCAAACCCGGATGGGTATTGCATCATCAGATTGCCCAGTGGATCCATAAGAATTAATACGCCTTCTGCTATGTTGCCGCCCAATTGCTTTTTAATTTTATCTGCCAAAGCGACTGATGGCTTAACTTTTATTAAACGATCATCGGCATCCCACCAGGGCTGAAAACTGGATTCCTGTTTACCTTGCATAATGATAACGGCACGCCGCGTGCGCGTTAAATCTTTATTCAGCATTAAACGCAATTGTTTGGTCGCATGAATGGCATCAGCACACACCTTATTACATTGTTCAGTGGGGATGATATTCAGCATCAGCCAATGCCCCTTTAGTTCATCAATATTATTAATTGAAAATTGATCAATTCCCGCTAATTCAACTCGCTCGGTTGTGATAACAGGAATAATCAATTCACCTTTATTGGTTGCTCCAGGGCGAAAATCCGGTTCAGTCGTCAAATACCATGCATACGAAAAAGGAATAATCGTCATCAAGGCTAAAATAATAATCGTGCGATGGTTTTTCTTTATTTGCTCAGTCATGTTTCTGTGTTTTACAACTTATCCAAAGGATTAATAAAGTTAAGGTCGCGGCTAGCGCGAACCATTGAAATGCATAGGCTCTATGTTTTTCAGGCGGTATCCGCGTATGCACTTGCCACTCCCTGACATAGCCATACGGTTGTTCAGCGGCCAATTGCAGTTGAAAACCTAAGATGGGTTGCTGTAGTTTTTTTGTGATTTTTTGACTATTTATAATTTGCACTACCGATGGCCAACCTTGTCCGGGCTCATCAGCACCTTCCAGTACCAGACCTACTTCCGGAAAATGGTTGATCACACCTACGATAGTCAGCTTTCCTGCAGGTGGCATAAAATCAACATCTGGCAATTGATGTCTGTCTTTATTCATCAACACCCAGCCACGATTAACCAAAACGACTTTTTGATCCGCTTCCAGTATAAAAGGCGTTAATACAAAGTAACCTACTTTTCCGGCATGGATCTGATTATCCATTAGTATTTGATGCTGGACATCATAATGCCCTTCTAATATTGCCTTGCTAAATCTTAACTGTTTATTATCTGCTAATAATTTACCGATTGGAAGTGCCTGCCCAAGCATATTTTCTTGTTGATTAGCAAGAAACGCCTGCTTTTCTTCTGCTCGGCTTAATTGCCAAAACCCCAGGCGTAGCAATAAAGCCAAAAGGCAAACAAACATAATTAGCGGTAAAATTTTTACTCGACACCGGCACATACCAAACTCTGCTTCATTGATTAGTCATTACTCATAATATTTTCTGATTACGTACAATTCACAGCCATAGTAGAAAAAACCATAAGCATCAGCAAGTTAAAAAATGCATCATTCCCGAAGTCTTTTATCGGGAATCCGTGCTTAGCTGAGAGTTGTAGGTAATCAGGTAATATTTTTAACTAATAAGATATAATTGTTAAAACGTCTGACTTAGGGAGATGGAAACACACATCATCCAATATTGCGGGTCTTTTTATCCGTCTTTAGCGGAGTAGCAACAAACACGGAATAACCTGAACAACTGACTTGTTTTTTTATCCGTCGTGCGCAGTCCTTAACAACCACTCCTTCTCTCTAAACTGTTTAAAAAATTATGCTAAAAATTCTTATTATTCTTGTTTTTTTAACTATTATTGCCAGCCTTGGTAGCGCTCTATTTCATCTGATAAAACATAAAGAATCATCAACAAAAACCGTTAAAGCACTGACTTATCGTATTAGTATTTCCCTAGCCTTGTTTATTTTATTATCCATTGCTTTGATGACTGGGCTTATACAGCCTACAGGAATAGGTATGCAGATGCAGTTACAAAAAGAAAAGATGGCTGAACAACAGGGTAATTAATGTATTACAACGTAGGTGCGGATTTATCCACACTGTAACATAGGATGTGCTGCCGATAGGAAGCGTACCCTATACCTCAAATTTGTTTTGGCAAAAAAAAAGCACTACCTATATTATAAGGCAGTGCTTCTTTATCTGTAATTACTTGTTTACAGCAAATAAACGAAGATAAACAAGCCTAACCATACGACATCAACAAAATGCCAATACCAGGCAGCTGCTTCAAAAACGAAATGATTTTCGGGTGTAAAATGGCCTTTTGAGCTACGAAATAAAACAACTGACAACATAATCGCACCGATACATACGTGTGCACCGTGAAAGCCTGTTAGCATAAAGAATGTAGAGCCGTAGATACCGGAGCCTAAGGTTAAGCCCATGTCATGATAGGCTTCTTGATATTCGATTGCCTGAAAAGCAACAAATAAAAACCCTAAACCGACTGTCACCGCCAGGCCTTTAATAAGCTGAGAGCGATTTTTAGCAAGCAAGCCATGATGTGCCCAGGTAAGAGTGACACCACTGCTCAATAGAATTAAGGTATTTAACAATGGCAAACCGAAAGCCCCCATAGGCTCATATTCACCACCGATTTCACCCGGTCCATTTGTTGGCCATAGAGATTCAAATGAAGGCCATAGCATCGCAGTAGATCGCCCAGGGCCATCGCCTATTCCTGCCAGCCAGTCCATTGATAAGTTACGTGTATACCAAAGCGTACCGAAGAATACTGCGAAAAACATGATTTCAGAAAAGATAAACCACATCATCCCCATACGGTAGGAAATTCCTACATAATGGTTATACATGCCGGTTTCACTTTCATTAGCCTGCATGGTAAACCAGCCTGCCAGCATCACGATAAAGATGACCAGACCCAGTATCATAAAAGTTGACCCTGCAGCATTACCATTCAGGTAATTTGCAAAGCCTGCTAACGTCAGCATCATACCTGCCGTTGCCGCTATGGGCCAGGTTGCCTTATGTGGAATGTAATATGCGCCTGTAGACATCATTATCCCCTAATTTATTTAGTAGTATCATAAAATGTAAGTCCAAATGTCAATCTTTTGTAGTGTGCAGGTAAGGCTGGATCAACGACTATTTGCACCTCAAGGTGCCTAGTCTCCCCTACTTCAAAAACCTGTGTAGCAAAACAAAAACACTTGGTATTTTTAACGTACCCCACTGCAGGCCCCGGTGTCACACTAGGGTTTGCCTTGGCAAACATACGCTTATTTGTTTTATTCCTTACTGTATAAGTCATTTTTATAACTTCACCAGGATGCGCTTTTAACTGGTACTTATCGGCTTTAAATTCTAAGCCTGTCCCCGCTCCTATTGAAGTGATAAATTCTATTGTTATTTCTCGCTGTGTATCAATCGTATAATTTAAAATCGAAGATTCTTGCCTGGTCTTGCCATTAATCCCTGTTATCTCGCACAGAATATCGTACAAAGGTATCAGGGCAACTGCAAATAAAAACATCACGAGCACTAAAAGAAGCAAAGCGCGTACTGTTTTTTTATTCTTCTGTTCTAAATCTGATGCCACTAAGAAGTAACTCTTATAACAGCAAAAACATAAATTGAAAATGCAACTACCGCGAGGGCAACTGCAGTCAATATATTTTTTGTCTTAGTATTCATTATTTCAGTTCGCTTTGCCAGCACTTTATAAGCGATGCCGACAAAGCCAACATAACTCCTTAGAAATGCTCTGTTGGAATCTTTTCTGGTGGAGTCGCAAAAGTATGGTATGGCACTGGAGAAGGCAATGTCCACTCCAAGCCATGTTTATGTGCATCTTCCCAGACTTCATCTGTTACTTTTTCACCTGTACCACCTCTGATTGTTTGAATAACAATATAAAGGAATAACAACTGACTAAAGCCAAAGATAAATGCACCGACACTAGACACCATATTCCAGTCAGCAAACTGCACTGCATAATCAGGAATACGACGTGGCATACCTGCCAAACCTAAGAAGTGTTGTGGAAAAAATAATATGTTCACTGAAATAGCAGATAACCAGAAATGGAATCTAGCCAACCTTTCATTGTACATATTTCCAGTCCATTTAGGTAACCAGAAATAAGCACCTGCCATAATGATAAAAATGGATGCAGGGACTAATGTGTAATGAAAGTGAGCGACAATAAAATAGGTATCGTGATACTGAAAATCAACGGGTGCCAGTGCCATCATCAAGCCAGTAAAGCCCCCTAAGGTAAATAACACAACAAAGGCTATTGAAAACAGCATCGGAGCTTCAAAAGTCATGGACCCTTGCCACATGGTTGCTGTCCAGTTGAAAATCTTCACCCCGGTCGGAATCGCAATAAGCATGGTGGCATACATAAAGTATAACTCCCCTGCCATCGGCATCCCCACGGTAAACATATGGTGCGCCCAAACGATAAAAGACAGGAAGGCAATCGCTGCTGTTGCATAAACCATCGAGCTGTAACCAAATAAAGGTTTACGCGCAAATACCGGAATAATTGTCGAAGCGACACCAAAAGTAGGCAGAATCATGACGTACACTTCTGGGTGTCCGAAAAACCAGAATATATGCTGATAAAGCACAGGATCACCACCACCCGCTGCATCGAAAAAGCTGGTATCAAAGAAACGGTCAGTCAATAGCATGGTTACCGCACCTGCGAAAACTGGCATAATCGCAATCAATAAGAAAGCAGTGATTAACCAGGTCCAGACGAACAATGGCATTTTCATTAATGTCATTTTCGGCGCACGCATATTAAAAATAGTCGCGATAATGTTAATCGCTCCCATAATCGATGAGATTCCCAGCATATGCACCGCAAAGATTGCAAAGGGTAGTGCAGCACCTGTTTGCAAGACTAAGGGTGGATACAAAGTCCAGCCAGATGCGGGTGCTCCGCCTTCCATAAATAAAGTACTGGCCAACAATAAAATTCCGGCAACCAACATCCAGAAACTCATATTGTTCATTCTTGGTAATGCCATATCAGGCGCACCAATCATCATAGGAATTTGCCAGTTGGCAAAACCCACGAAAGCTGGCATTACGGCACCAAATACCATCACTAACGCATGCATCGTCGTCATCGAGTTAAAAAACTGCGGACTGACAAACTGCATGCCGGGTTCAAATAATTCAGCACGAATAATCAATGCCATTGTGCCACCAACAAAAAACATTGCCAGTGCAAAGAATAGATATAGCGTACCAATATCTTTATGGTTAGTGGTAATTATCCACCTTAAAAAACCTTTTTCAGGTCCGTGATCATGATGATCATCATGTTCATGTTCAGCTACGACAGCAGACATAATTAATACCTCTTAAAAATACTAAATAAAGAATTCGATTCAATAGTGATAATCATCATAGATTATTCATCATCGTCGTCATATTCGACGGCTGGAATCGCTGCTTGTAATGTTTTAATCGCTGCAGGCTGAATTGAATCACCTACTGAATTACCCAAACCATTACGGATAAACGTAGAGACTGCTGCAAAATCAACAGGGTCTAGCATTTGCCCGAACGCTGGCATCATACCTTTGCCATTTAGCATTAATTCTACTTGCGCATTAATATCACCAGTTACTACGGAGCTTCCGGTAACAGCAGGGAAAGTACCCGCCAAACCCGCACCATCTGCCATATGACATGAGGCACAGTTATTTGCGTATACGCTTTCACCTTTGTTAATCAAATCTTCCTGAGACCATTCTTTATCAGCAGCGGCGGCATTTGCAACGGCAATACCTTTTTGCTCGGCAACCCATGCTTCATAATCAGGCTTTTCCATGGCAATGACCACAATCGGCATAAAGCCATGATCTTTACCACATAATTCAGTACATTGACCACGGTAAGTTCCCGCTTTTTCAACACTCGTCCATGCTTCATTGATATAGCCAGGAATCGTATCTTTTTTCCAGCCTAAGTCAGGCACCCACCAGGAGTGGATCACATCTGCCGCTGTAAAAAGGAAGCGAATTTTAGTATTGACTGGAACCACTAAAGGCTTATCAACCTCTAATAGATAATTTGGCACAGTACGCGGATCAATACCTGAGCCGACTTGTCGTGCTTTGTTGCTCGCTTCATCTAAACTACTGAAAAAGTGAATGCCATTATCCAGATATTCATATTCCCACTTCCACTGCCACCCCGTGACTTTAATGGACATCTCAGAATCTTTAAGATCATCCATTTCCAACATAACCTTAGTGGCAGGAATCGCCAATAAAATCAAAATAACAGTGGGGATGATTGTCCAGATAATTTCCACTTTAGTGCTTTCATGGAAATTTGATGCTTTATACCCTCTCGATTTGCGATGATAGTAGATCGAGTAAAACATGGTACCGAACACTGCGATACCTATGAATACACAGACCCACAACACCAACATATGCAAACCGTAAACATCACGACTAATCGATGTTACGCCCTCCATTAAGTTAAGAGTATAGTCCGCCTGCGCTGTCCCTAGGCCAGTAGCCATCAGGGTCAGACCTGCGAATAATTGCTTTGTTTTCATCACGGAGAAGCCTCCTCTAAATTAATAATAAACTGGTTGAATGCGCCAAAATCGTTGTGATCTGCATTTATTCCCTTAGCAAGACTAGCCCTTTTATTCTTATCACAATCAAACTGTGTAATTTTAACTCATGAGCCACTGCTAAGCTAGGTATGTTTTTCTCTTTTTAACCACCAAGAAGAATACCTGATTACGTACAACTCACAGCCACATTAAAAAACTTTAAAATATCAGCATGTTAAGAGTCTCGTCATTCTCGAAGTTTTTTATCGGGAATCTGCGCTTAAGATTCAATAGCTATCTCCCTGCTTAGCCTCTCTGGATCCAAATGATTCATGTAGGGAAGTACTCCCAGCAAAGGCATATTAACGGCCAGACTTAAAGTCTGAATATTTTCTTCCAGCATCAACATATCTTGCTCAACACAGGATGCAATCCAGCCACTGCAAATCACTCCAGCTTGCTGTATCGCTGCAAAGGTTAATTTTGCCTGATTAATACAGCCGAGACGCATACCCACCACGACAATCACAGACAAATCCAGTTGCCGCGCTAAATCAGCCACATCCTGGTGAGCATTTAGCGGCACTCGCCAACCTCCCACTCCCTCAACCAATACCACATCTGCCTGTTTTTCTAGTTGCTGATATTTACTCACAATTTCATCTAAATCTATATTAGCCCCAACGGCTTGAGCTGCAATATGAGGAGAAACGGGTAGTTCGAATGCATAAGGGTTGATGTCTTGATAAGGCAAAGATACCGAGGCATACTTTTGTATTAACAACGCATCTTCATTTTTCAACTGACCATCAAGTTCAATACAACCCGATGCAACCGGCTTCATCC
Organism: Methyloprofundus sp.; assembly: GCA_030619185.1. Classification (GTDB taxonomy): domain Bacteria; phylum Pseudomonadota; class Gammaproteobacteria; order Methylococcales; family Methylomonadaceae; genus Methyloprofundus. The sequence continues at coordinate 418 of JAUXBW010000005.1, read as the reverse complement.
CCAACACTGTTTTTCCGTGATTCTTAAAATACTGCATAAGAGCTATGGTGCTCCAGGTCTTGCCTATCCCTGTATCCGTGCCAGTTATAAAATAGCCTTGTGTCATACATACCCTTTCTAAATCAATTAATAATACCCTGAAAAAATCAGTTGCCGATGGTTTTTGTTACACGCTCTTGATTGCAATACAGGAACGCGCACGGAATAAGTTGAGTAACTGGCGCATTATTTTTATTCGTATTCAACCTAAAATAATCAGTTGCCCACGGCCTCTAGCGCAAACCATTGATTCCACAGCACTTCCAAAAAACACCCACTTAACCTATGGGTGAAGCTAAGATTTTTTTAAATCACTGTGAAATCCATATCTTGCACTATAATTCCGCGTTCAACTGATTTTTCTAGGTTAAACTAACGT
>JAUXBW010000169.1 GCA_030619185.1 Methyloprofundus sp. | reverse complement strand
GACAGGAGCGCTGGTTTTATCTGGATGGTAAAGTAAAATCTATTGCTTTAGACCAGGGCTCTTTTAATCAAGGTTTGAATGCCCCCTGCGCCTGTGGTAGTGGCAAGAAATTTAAGCGTTGTTGTGGGAAGAAATAGCCCAGACGAAGAGGGTCTAAACTGCTTCAACGCAACTCTCGTGTATGCCAGATTCACAGGATATACACTTTATCATGCGTCAATTCATATCTCATCTCGTAACGCCCAACTAGTATGCGCCGAACTTCTCGACCACCAAACTCATCTAACTGCTCTCCAATACGTGGTTGCTCAATTAAAAACTCATACAAGCGACTCAAATCAGACAGTGCCTTGTTTACCCGTATTCCGCAAGCTCCATACGGGCTACGAAATTACTCAACAAGGAAATCATCAGGCTCATTAATCACAGGATTGGTCAGTCTGCCAATATTCTCAATTTCTATTGTTACCACTTGCCCGGCTTGCATATAGCCACGCGGCTTCATTTTAACGCCTACGCCACTGGGTGTGCCTGTCGCAATAACATCCCCCGGCTCCAGAGTCATTGCCTGACTTAAATAAGCAATCATTTGATAAATATTAAAAATCATATGCCGGGTATTGGAGGACTGGCGTAACTCATTATCCACCCAGGTTTTTAAATCCAGATTATGCGGGTCTGTTATTTCATCCGTAGTTACTATCCACGGCCCCATCGGGCCATGCGTATCAAAGGATTTACCTATCATCCAGGTAGGTGTACGAAACTGCCAATCACGTACCGTGACATCATTGACTATTGTATAACCCGCGATGACCTGATGTGCTTTTTCCAGTGGCACATGTCGGCAACGCTTGCCAATCACAAAAGCGAGCTCAACTTCATAATCCAGTTTTTCCGAGACTTTAGGTAGATGTATCGCTTCTCCACCGGCGATAACACAGCTGCTTTGCTTGGTAAAAAATGTCGGGTACTCTGGTTTTTCCAGAGCTGTTTCGGCTATATGATCAGCATAATTTAGACCTATCCCTAAAAACTTACCAGGGCGGGGAACGGGTGCCAGCAATTCCACTTCACCTAAAGGGATACGCGCCTGCTGGCTATCGATAATGTGCTGTAATGCACCTAATGCTTGCTTCCCTGCCGCTAAAAACTGCAGCATGGTTTGCGGTATATTTTTTTCCCCTAAAGTATCCACGACAGTATCATCTACAACGGCCCCCACCCTGCTGGTACCTTGGTGCTTAAATGTGACTAATTTCATTTTTTATCCTTTGAACATGCTAACCACGAAAAACACAAAAGACACGAAAAAATCGTATTATCGTACTGGCGAATAATTAAACTTTCGTGTTTTTTGTGTATTTTGTGGTTACCCGAAGTGCTAAGGCGCAAGACCCTAGCTGTTCCAGAGCAGATTTTTCAGTCTTTCTGGCATAGCGAATTTGCACATAAAGCTGGGTAATATGGGTAAAGCTATCGGCAATATCTGGTAATTGTGTGCTTACCCGCAAAGCAAAATCATTTGCACCTTCAGTCTCTTGTTTAATCAAACCAGCTTTGGCTAATTTTTGACAAGCTCTGGCATAATAAATCTGCGCTTTATCCAATGCCTGGCTTTGCTTACGAAAAATATATAATGCTAAAAATAAAGTGACTATGGCAACCAGGCTCACAAGCCAATACAACATAGACTTCAATGTATCTATACCCAGGCCGGATAGAAAACTGAATTGCTGACGACGATCATAATTAATAATCCAGCGGTGCCAGCTGTAATCCACGCTACTCCATAAATTCCGCGCCCGCTTTAATAATGAAAGCGTCTGGCTATCAAGCTGTATGGGCGCAAAACTCACCGCATTATTTGCTATCTGCTGTTCGATATTAACATCTTGCTCCACCCGCTCAGGTGCTATAGCAGTAGTGGGGTCATATCTTACCCAGCCCTTATCTTGTATCCAGACTTCCGACCAGGCATGGGCATTTGCCTGCCTGACCTCAATAAATCCGCCTGTTTCATTATAAATCCCGCCCTGATAGCCGCCCACTATACGCGCTGGAATCCCCGCCACACGCATTAAATAAACAAAAGCTGTGGCATAGTGCCCACAAAATCCAGCGCGTGTATCGAATAAAAAAGTTTCTATCGGATTTTCATCCAGCAGGGGCGGCATTAAGGTGTAATAAAAATCATTATGCCGAAAATGTGCATAGACATTTTTGATAAATATTTCCGGCGGCGCATCAAAACCGCCTAAGCGGGCTACTAGCTCATCTATTCTGTCTTCAACCGTGTTGGGTAGTTGTAAATTATCACTTAGCTCTGTTTTAGTAATATAACCTGTATTGTATTGCGCATAAGACGTAATCTTATATTCGGCACGCTTGCCTGGTGGTTCGGAAGTCCGCAGCTGGTGATTGCCATTTTCTTGCAACGGCCATTCATAGGCAGCCGGCATTTCCAGGCCAAATACCCAGTTTTTTGTTTGTGGTTCCATTAGTAGCTGATACTGATATGCCTTACCTGAAAAAATGACTTTATCCAGGTGACGTTTAAAATGAGTGTTTTTAGTTTGCGTCCACTTTTTACCGTCAGTAAAGGAAAACACCGGGCCGCGCCAGTATCGCTCGGTATTAGGCGGCAATTCACCGGTAAATTTTGCGCGAAACACCAGTTCACCCGATAAACCTAACTGACTGATAGCCCCAGGCTCCAGAGTATCGCTAAGGCCTGATGTCGCTTGATTATCATCTTCTAAAAATGACCACCGGGGTGCTTCTACCCGTGGAAAAAAAACAAACAATATTATCATCAGCGGAAGAGCCTGGAGTAATATGCGGCCGGCTATCTTTAATGAGACAATATTGCTGACACTGCTGCTATTGATACAAATCAAGGTGCCTAATAGGCTGATACAAACTAGCAATGTATAGCCCGCCATTAGAATATTTTGCAGATAGAGAAACTGCGATGCTGCCACGATAAATGCAAGATAGATAATCAAATATACATCTCGCTGGCTTTTAATTTCTAGTAATTTCAGCCCTAAGGCAACCACAAAAACAGCGGTTCCCGCATCGCGCCCAAAAACACCTTGATGCATGATTACCAGCAAGCTCACACCGCTGAGTAGTAACAAAAAAACCAGCCACTGATTGGGTAAATAGGCCGGATTCCAGACAGCGATAAAACGCCAGATTAATAATACGAAGAAAAAAGTAAAAATTGGTAACGGCACATGAAATGCATGCGGAAGGGTTATTAAACCGACGGAGCAAAGCAGAAAAACTATGCTGCGTTGATTAACTGACTGTTGCATAAACTATTCATCCTTTAATTGTTTTATCCGGTAACTCCCTTGTTTTCCTATGCCTAATTGCTCTGCCAGCATTGGTAAGGCAAGTTGCATTTCTGCCTGTAACGTCCAGGGGGGATTCACGACAATCATTCCACTTGCGGTCATGCCCAGTTGCTGAGTATCATTTAGCTGGGCTAATTCAAAGAGCAGCACATTTTGTAAAGAACTTGCGGTAATTTTTTGCTCTAATTCATTGATGCGCTGACGCTCGACAACCGGGTACCAAAGTGCAATCGTGCCCGTTGCAAAGCGTTTATAGAGCTGCATAATGGCTTCAAATACCTGGTCATAATCAGATTTTATTTCATAGGATGGATCTATCAACACCAGGCCCCGCCGCTGTTGCGGCGGCATAATAGCCACACTACGTTTAAAGCCATCTTCATGCGCTATCTGCACGCGCTTATCTTTATTCACCACTTCACGTAATATTTCAATTTCCTTATTGTGCAATTCAAATAAGAACATGCGATCCTGTTGGCGCATTAACTGCCGCGCAATCATTGGCGAGCCTGGGTAGCGAGTTAATTTATTCTGAGCATTAAACGCTTTGATTACACTGACATAGGTCGCAAGAACAGCGGGCAAATTATCCACTTGCCAAAGCCTAGCGATACCCTGCAGGTACTCTTGTGTTTTTTCTGCCTGCTCACTCTGTAAAGAATAGCTTCCAGCCCCTGCGTGGGTATCCACATAACAAAAGGGCTTTTGCTTCTTTTTTAGGTGCTCCAGAATATGGATTAGCACGCTATGCTTTAAAACATCGGCAAAATTGCCTGCATGATATGAATGACGATAACTGAGCATAAGTTTTTTATAATGATATTCAAGGATGGATTAGCGTAGATAACGTAACCCACCATCAGACGCTAAAGGTTACACCTGAAGTAAAGAATGAGAAAACAGCTGACTAAACCCACTCTACGCGAGTGCTAACGCCCTTAAACATTGCCTGGAGTGCTCATTACCTCGATTTGGCACAATCGTTAGTCCTGTCAATCTAAACCCATATTCCACCCCTGCATTATCCGCATCTAACACCCAGCGGCACATCTGGCTTAGGCGTTCTTCCTGATCTGAGCCCATGGTTTGCTCATAATCCAACCAGATCTCAGTACTCTGAGTGCCACTGTATTGTTTGGTAAAGAGGCCTTGCCCTTTGGCATAGGCACGCCAATGGATATGTCGGATACCATCCCCTGCCTGATAGCTTTGCAGACCATAAAAATCCTCCTGGCCTTTTTGTGCATTACCCTGCATGCCTTGGCCATTATTATCTTCTGGCAAGGGACAATCTTGTGTACTTGGACGCGGATAAACTAAAGTTTTAATGTCTAAATTTATACGATGCCAGGCTCGAAATAAGCCAAAAGGGTAGCAACTGGAAATAACAGGACGGCTGAGCACAAACCAGCCACGCTTATTCGCCCGTTGCGCCAAACTGATATGCGTATTTTTCTGTGCACTTATATCACAGGACTGCATCCTTTCTTTAGTGATACCTAGTTGAATACTATAACGCTCTGTATTACTCGGATTATCAATGATTAAGCCATTTTCTGCGAACTCACCGGCAAATACATCAGGACATTGTGCTTTGCTTATAAGCAGGCCTTGTAGCGAATTAACCGTATGTAAGATGGTAATAAAAAACAGGCTAGCGAGTAGAAAGCAGAGCAAATAAACCAGGTTATTATTGTAAATAAACGCAATTAGCAATAATAAAGTAATCAGTAGCACCAAGCCTAGCCCACGTTTGGTCGGCAGTATATAAATGTTTCTATAGCTTAAGCGTATAGGCTTTGATGTTGAATT
>JAUXBW010000060.1 GCA_030619185.1 Methyloprofundus sp. | reverse complement strand
GTTGACATGATGGCTCCTTGAAAAAAATGAATGAGTTTAGACTAGCACAAATGTGCTAGTACAGCACCCAGTATGTTCAGCTAATTATATTGTAAACATACTCCTTAGCTATATACCCACTGTGGTTAAGTCGGTAGCTTGATTGCTGCTGCTGTGCCTGGTCTATCGATCCGCTTTTTGACCAGACTACAGAAACATTGTGGCGAAAAGCCCTGTAATAGAGAGTTAACTATATGATCATGTAGCCTGTATGGAGCTTGCGCAATACAGGACGAGCAATACATGCACTTTCCCGTATTGCGCAAGCTCCATACGCTCTACATTCAAACCATGTCTACTCGCGTTTTAATTTGCCTTTAAGGATTTTATTAACCTCGCCGGGATTAGCTTTACCCTGTGAAGCTTTCATGGCCTGCCCGACAAAGAAACCAAACACTTTATCTTTACCGCTTAAATACTGCTCAACCTGTCCCGGGTTATCGGCGATGATTTTATCAATAATCGCTTCAATGGCTCCGCTGTCGGTAATCTGTTTGAGACCTTGTGCTTCAATAATGGCATCCGCACTGTCTTCACTGACCCACATGGCTTCAAACACCTGCTTGGCGATTTTTCCAGAGATGGTGTTGTCTGCAATACGCTTTAATAAGCCGGCTAATCGATTATGTGCGACAGGGGACTGGTCTATGCTCAAGCCTTGCTTATTGAGTGCGCCTAATAAATCCCCCGTTACCCAGTTGCTGCATATTTTTGCATCACAAGCCGATTCTTTGACTAAAGATTCAAAGTAGTTGGCGAGCTCTTTGGCACTGGATAAGGTGGCTGCTGTCTCTGCATCTAGTTTATAGTCTGCGATAAAGCGCTGCCTTTTAAGATCTGGCAATTCAGGTAAATCCGCTTTGACCTGCGCTCTTAATTCATCACTGATATACACGGGTAATAAATCCGGATCAGGGAAGTAGCGGTAATCATTGGCTTCTTCCTTGCTGCGCATGGAGCGGGTTTCATTTTTATCGGCATCATACAGGCGTGTTTCCTGAGTAATTTTGCCACCTGCTTCAATAATATCAATCTGCCGTTGCACTTCGATGTTGATTGCTTTTTCAACAAATTTAAATGAGTTGATATTTTTTAGTTCGGTACGTGTGCCGTATGCTTCTTGTCCTTTAGGGCGTATCGAAACATTGGCATCACAACGGAATGAGCCTTCCTGCATATTGCCATCACAAATATCCAGGTATTGCACTAGTTCGTGGATTTTACGCATATAGGCAACGGCTTCTTTGGCAGAGCGCATATCAGGTTCTGAAACGATCTCTAATAAAGGCGTGCCGGCACGGTTTAAATCGATACCTGTTAGACCATGAAAATCTTCATGTAATGACTTTCCTGCATCTTCTTCAAGGTGCGCACGGGTAACGCCCACGCGCTTAGTATTACCATCTACGTCTATATCCAAATGCCCGATACCCACGATAGGATGATCCATCTGGCTGATTTGATAGCCTTTAGGTAAATCAGGATAGAAATAGTTTTTTCTGGCAAATACTGAATAAGGTGCAACCTCAGCTTCGATGGCTAGTCCAAATTTTACAGCCATGCGCACGACTTCCTGATTTAATACCGGCAATACCCCCGGCAAACCTAAGTCTACAGCGCAAGCTTGCGTATTGGGTTCAGCACCATACGCGGTAGATGCGCCTGAAAATATTTTTGATTTTGTTGCGAGTTGGGCATGGATTTCCAGGCCTATAACTGTTTCCCATTGCATAAGTGATTCCTTACTCAAAGCCGTTTGGTGTTTGTTGATGCCAGTCGGTGACTTGCTGATATTGGTGTGCCACATTCAGTAGCTTTGCTTCGGCAAAGTAGTTGCCAATAATCTGTAGGCCTACAGGTTTTTTATCAATAAAGCCTGCCGGGATAGACATGGCAGGTAAGCCAGCCAGGTTAATGGCAATGGTATAAATATCCGCTAAATACATTTCGATAGGATCGCTAGTTTTTTCGCCGAGACCAAATGCCGAGGTAGGAGAGACAGGGCCCATAATGACATCGACTTGTTTTAAAGCCGTATTAAAATCATCGCTGATTAAGCGGCGTATTTTTTGTGCTTTTATGTAGTAGGCATCGTAATAGCCTTCCGATAAAGCATAAGTGCCGACTAAGATGCGGCGTTTGACTTCTGTGCCAAAACCTTCGCCTCGTGAGCGGATATACAGATCATTCAAGTCGGCTGGATTCGTACAGCGATGGCCAAAACGTACGCCATCCATGCGCGAAAGGTTGGCTGAACATTCTGCAGGGGCAATCACATAATAAGCAGGGATAGCGAGCTTTAAATTAGGCATGGAAACTTCGATAATTTCCGCACCCATTTTTATATACGCATTAATAGCCGTCTCAATAGTCGCAGCCATCTCACTGTTTAGAGCATCATCAAAGAACTCTTTAGGCAGGCCTATTTTTAAACCTGCAAGGCTATTATTAAGTTCAGCACTATAATCGGGAACCTCACATTCAACGCTAGTCGAATCTTTAGGGTCAAACCCTGCCATGGTCTGTAGCATAAGTGCTGCATCTTCGGCAGTTTGCGTCATCGGGCCGCCTTGATCCAGGCTGGAAGCGTAGGCAATCATACCGTAACGAGAAACACGGCCATAAGTCGGTTTTAAGCCAGTAATGCCGCAGAGGGCCGCTGGCTGGCGAATAGAGCCGCCAGTATCCGTGCCTGTAGCGCCAGGAATTAAACGTGCAGCAACCGCAGCAGCAGAGCCACCCGATGAGCCGCCAGGAACAGTATTTGTTGCCCATGGGTTTTGTACGCTACCATAAAAACTGGTTTCGTTGGACGAGCCCATGGCGAATTCGTCCATATTTAACTTACCCAGTGTGACAGTGCCTGCTGCATTAAGTTTTTCTACGACGGTGGCATTGTATGGCGCGATAAAATTATCCAGCATTTTGGAGCCGCAACTGGTTTTTACCCCCCGGGTACAAAAAATATCTTTATGCGCAATGGGGATTCCGGCAAGTAGGGGCGCATTACCCTTAGCAAGTAGTGCGTCGGCTTGTTTGGCAGTCGCGATGGCTTGTTCTCCAGTCACGCTAATAAAGCTATTAAGGCTTTTGTGTTGCTGGATGCGCTCAAGATAGGATTGGGTCAGTTCTACACTGGAATAGTCACCGGCGCGCAAGCCCTTAGTAAGCTGTGCAATGGTTTTAGTATGCATATTATTTCCTTATTCGATGACTTTGGGTACCAGATACAAATCTGCTTCAACTTGCGGTGCAATGGCCTGGAAGGCTTCGCGCTGGTTGCTTTCGCTGACAAGGTCAGGGCGTAAACGTTGAGCCTGATCAAGTGGGTGGGCCATGGGAATGACATTATCGGTATCGACAGTACCCATCTGGGCAACTAAATCCAGTATGCCTGTTAAATCTTTGGCGTAGGATTCGGTATCCCGGGCATCAATTCCCAGGCGTGCTAAATAGGCAATTTTATTGACATCATCAGCGGTTAACGACATTGTAACTCCATTAAACTATGGTTCTTAAGTGTTTTTCTGGCCTTAAAACTAAGGCCAGATAAAGATGAATAATCGAATATGATACTTTATATACTTCGCACGGTCACGGTTGCGGATTTTATAGCGACTAGTTTTTTGTCGAGAGCAAGACACTGAAATGGCGCATAGCTGGCTACGTAACTATTTCAGTCACACAGCTAGCGGCAAAAAACAGCGGCTAGAAAACCGCAACCGTGACTGTGCGAAGTATATCTTGCCCAAATACCTCATTGATTGTTAAAGTAACAAGATTTTCTATGTGTTCAGGAACAGGAAGTAATGTTTAATAAAATTCGTGGCTTGTTTTCTAATGATTTATCCATTGATTTAGGAACGGCTAATACACTTATTTATATACCCGGACAAGGTATTGTTCTTAATGAACCCTCTGTCGTTGCCATTAAAGAAGATAGAGCCCGTGGCTCTAAAATGATTGCTGCAGTCGGCGCAGATGCCAAGCTGATGTTAGGTCGTACGCCAGGAAATATCACTGCGATTCGGCCTTTAAAAGACGGTGTTATTGCTGATTTTGCAGTGACTGAGCGCATGTTGCGTGAATTTATCAAAAAAGTTCATGAAAACAAGTTTTTTCGTCCTAGTCCACGCATTCTGATTTGTGTACCCTGTGGGTCTACCCAGGTTGAGCGGCGTGCTATCAGGGAGTCGGCAGCGATGGCAGGGGCGCGCGAAGTTTATCTTATAGAAGAGCCGATGTCGGCTGCAATAGGCGCGGGTTTGCCGGTTGATGAAGCGCATGGCTCTATGGTTCTGGATATTGGTGGCGGTACCTCTGAAGTCGCCATTATCTCACTTAATGGTATCGTTTATTCTGCTTCAGTAAGAATTGGCGGGGATCGTTTTGATGAGGCCATTATTAATTATGTACGTAGAAATTACGGTACATTAATCGGTGAGGCGACCGCTGAGAGAATTAAGCATGAAATTGGTACTGCATATCCCGGTAGTGAAATTATGGAGATTGAGGTTAAGGGGCGCAATTTAGCAGAAGGTGTGCCGCGTGGGTTTACCTTAAATAGTAATGAGATTTTAGAAGCTTTGCAAGAGCCCTTATCTGGCATAGTTGGGGCTGTTAAAGTTGCTCTGGAGCAAACACCACCAGAATTAGGTGCTGATGTTGCAACGCGAGGTATCGTGTTAACAGGGGGTGGTGCTTTATTAAAAGATATAGACCGCCTGGTTTCGGAAGAAACAGGCTTGCCGGTTTATATCGCTGATGATCCTTTAACCTGTGTTGCCCGTGGTGGGGGCATGGTTCTGGAAGTTCTGGATGAAAAAGGCTTGTCTGCGTTTTCCTTAGAGGAATAAGTAGAGTGTGTGTACCGCAGTCGTATAATCTAATATGGAGTAACCGTTCATCCCGCTCCTTAGCAAGGAGGGGTTAGGGGAGGTTTTATTAGATACCCCCCCCCTCAATCACCCCTTTCTTAAGGGGGATTGAACGGTTACGACATCGAAAATATTTAATAATTGCTTCCTGGATTTCGTAGGGGCAATCCCTTGTGCTTAGGAACGTGCACGAAATAACATGAGCACAATGGGGCGCGGATCTTTAGTCCGCCTTTTAAAATGCAGGCTAAAGACCTGCGCCCCATATTAATGATGTAAAAGTTATTTAGTGCGCGCTCCTTGCCCGTTTTTAATTAGGATATACGACCATAAAACTATTATTTGCCACGGGCCCATCCATTAATACACGCTTCCTAATCGTGGTGCTATTGTCTATCGCATTGATGATAGTGGAGCAAAAGAATGATACCCTGAAGCCTCTGCGTGACCTCCTGTCGGTTGTTGTTTACCCTATTCAATATGTAGTAGATTTTCCTGGTAATCAGTTGCAAAAAACTATTCAGTCACTAAAAAGTTATGATGAGTTACTTAGTGAAAATAAAGACCTAAAAAGGCAACACCTTATAAATAATGCAAAATTATTAAAATTTGCTGATTTAGAGAAAGAAAATATTCGTTTACGTTCATTAATAGATAGCTCATTTAAACTGGGTGAGCAGGTATTGGTAGCAGAACTAGTATCCGTCAACCTTGCTCCTTATGAACACGTCGTCGTGGTGAATAAAGGCAGTCGCTTTGGTGTGTCTAAAGGGCAAGCCGTGCTGGATGAAAATGGTATAGTGGGACAGGTTGCCAGGGCCTTACCTCTGAGCTCTGAAATTATTTTAATCAGCGATCCAAACCATGCAATTCCCGTCCAGGTTAATCGTAATGGCTTGCATACAATCGCCATAGGCAGTGGACAGCTAAATAAATTGAGCTTACCTTTTTTGCCTAATAATGCAGATATTGTCCCTGGAGATTTATTAATTACCTCGGGATTAGGCGGAGTATTTCCTCAAGGCTACCCTGTCGCGGTCGTTAGTTCTTTTGTTGAACAGCCAGATAAACCTTTTGCCATTATTCAGGCGCAACCCAGTGCGGCTTTAAATACCAGTAGAGAGCTATTAATCGTCTGGAATAACAAGCAAGTCATTCCTTTAAGCAATCAAGTGGTCGTTGAAGAAAATGGTACAGACTAGGCAAGCAACAATATTAGGCTATTGGCTGACGATTATCGTGGCTATGGCCTTAAAGATTATTCCCTGGTCTGCGCCGACATTAAACCTGACCCCTGACTGGGTTTTACTGGTGTTGATTTATTGGGCCTTCGCAACGCCAGAGTCTGCAAGTGTCGGTAAGGCGTGGTTTGTCGGCCTGCTGGTCGATGTACTGACGGGGCAATTATTAGGTCAGTATGCGCTCGCTTATGCAGTCAGTATCTATCTCAGTGTAAAACAACATAAACGTATTAGGCATATGCCTATTATTCAACAAAGTCTTTTTGTGTGTGTCATCTTATTGATTGCTCAGATACTTTTTTTCTGGGTGGAGCGTATTAATGGTCAAGTAGTGCCTGTGCAATCCTGGTTACCTGTTTTGACCGGCGGCCTGGTCTGGCCATTGGTATTATTCGTCATGCGTAAAACAGGTTTCTATTCTTACTGATGAGTAGACACCAGGTCATTAAAAATAGCTTTTCAGAAAACCGTATTTTTTTAAATAGAACGGTTATTTTGTTTACCCTGATGTTGCTTTTAATGATAGGTTTGATTGCCCGGCTTATCTACTTGCAAGTCGCAGGGCACAGCCGCTATCACGGTATGGCCACTAATAATCGCATTAAAGTCACTTCGGTCCCCCCTACGCGCGGGATTATTTATGATAAGCAGGGGCGCATTCTTGCTGAAAACCTACCGGCTTATAGTCTGGAGGTTATTCCCGAGCAAGTTGCTGATATGGATGATACCTTGCAACGCCTACAAATAGCACTAGATATTCCTGAAGAAAAAATAGAGGCATTTAAAAAACATAGAAAGCGTTATAAGCATTTCGACAGCATCCCTTTATTAATGCGCCTAAGTCATACCGAGGTTGCCAGGTTTGCGGTACTCAGACATACTTTTCCTGGCGTTGATATTCATGCGCGCCTGATTAGGCATTATCCTTATGCTGATTTGACTGCACATGTAGTGGGCTATGTCGGTCGCATCAATGAACAAGAGCTAAAAAAACTACCCGAAGCAGAATATCGTTCTATACATAGCATTGGAAAAGTCGGGGTGGAACGAGCCTATGAGGATATTTTGCGGGGGCACGCAGGCTACTCTGAAATTGAAACCAATGCTCAGGGTAAGCCGATTAGTGAGCTGGGTAAAATCGAGCCTAGCCCCTGGGGCTGATATTTATTTGACCTTAGATGTTGATTTGCAAAAGACAGCCTATGATGCTTTGGCTGAATATAATGGTGCCGTTGTTGCACTTGATTTAGAAACGGGCGGTGTTTTAGTACAGGTAAGCAAAGCTAGTTTTGATCCGAATTTATTTGTTTTAGGCATTAGTTATGCTGATTATAAGGCGTTAAATACCTCTAAAAATAAACCCTTATTTGACCGTGTGTTGCGTGGACAATATCCTCCAGGCTCCACTTTAAAACCTTTTATGGGTCTGGCAGGTCTGGAGTATAACGTCACGCATATGCATCAGAGCTTGTTTTGCCCGGGTTATTATCAATTACCGCATAAATCACATAAATATAGAGACTGGAAAAAGTGGGGACATGGCAAGGTTAATTTAGATATCGCCATTACGCAATCCTGTGATGTTTATTTTTATGATTTGTCACTTGCTTTAGGGATCGACAAAATATCCAGTTTTTTACATCAATTTGGCTTTGGTCAAAAAACTGGGATTGATTTAAAAGGTGAAAAATCCGGTTTATTGCCTTCACGAGAATGGAAGCGTATTAACCGTGAACAGGCCTGGTTTCCGGGCGAGACGCTTATTACTGGAATTGGGCAGGGGTTTACTCAGGTGACGCCAATGCAATTAGCGCGAGCAACTGGGACATTAGCAAATCAAGGGCAGATTATCACGCCCTATCTGGCTGAGCGAATTGTTGATGAAGGCAGAGAAATAGAAGTTAAACACCCTGCGCAAGAAAGTATCGATTTAAAGCCATCCAATGTACAAAATATCATTAAAGCTATGATTCATGTGGTTCACTCACCGAGAGGAACGGCGAAACGGATAGCAAAAGGCATAGACTACCAAATTGCGGGAAAGACCGGAACGGCACAGGTGTTTACCGTGAAGCAGGATGAGGAATATAACGAAAAGGAAATTGCATTTAATTTGCGAGATCATGCCTTATTTATTGCCTTTGCCCCCGCAGACAAACCCAAAATTGCGGTTGCTGTCATCGCTGAACACGGTAGTCATGGCAGTTCAATAGCCGCACCCATTGCTGCCGCTGTTATTAAGCAATATCTGGCAGATAAATAAGCTTAGACATGAACTGTAGGGCGGTGCTTTAGCCCACCGGGTAGTGCAATTTGGCGAACAAAAGCACCACCCTATATCGACACGTATCTGGCAAAACCATCAAGAAAATGAAAAATGACAAATGAAAGTAGAACATAGAGCTGAGCAATTTAATGAACACTCATTACTGGCTCGCTTATTACGTAAATTACATATTGATATTCCCTTACTTATTGGGCTGCTATTGTTATTGATACTAAGTTTTATGATGCTCTATAGCACGGGTAATAAAGAAGCTGCCTTGCTTATTCGTCAGGCTGTACGCATGGGGATTGCTGCAGTACTCATGATCGGTCTAGCGCATGTAGATCCTAGGCAGTTTCAGCGCTTTTCGATTCTTTTGTACAGTGTGGGTGTGATCCTGCTGGCTGCTGTTTTGTTGGTAGGTGATGTAGGTAAAGGTGCACAACGCTGGCTAGATTTAGGACTATTTCGTTTCCAGCCCTCGGAAATGATTAAAATTACCACGCCTATGATGATTGCCTGGTATTTATCGGGGCATGAGATCCCCCCCAAATGGCGACATATTTTGATCGCGACAGCCTTTATTTTAATCCCTACCTTATTAATCGTACGTCAGCCCGATCTAGGGACAGCGTTATTAGTGGCAAGTTCGGGGGCATCGGTATTATATTTTGCAGGATTGTCCTGGCGTTTTTTGCTCACCAGTGTCTTCAGTCTAGCCGCACTAGCTCCCGTGTACTGGCATTTCTTTATGCGCACATACCAAAAAGACAGGGTGTTAACCTTCTTAAATCCAGAAGCGGATCCTATGGGTAAGGGCTATCATATTATCCAGTCGAAAATTGCTATAGGATCAGGTGGGGTTTATGGCAAAGGCTGGCAAGGTAATACTCAGTCGCAATTAGATTTTTTACCGGAAAGTTCAACGGATTTTATTTTTGCTGTATTTGCCGAAGAATTTGGCCTGATAGGCTGTCTCGGCTTACTGGCTGTGTATACCTTTATTATCGCCCGTGGCTTATATATTGCGGTGCAGGCACAAGATACCTATGGCCGGTTACTTGCTGGTAGCTTGGTATGTACTTTTTTTGTCTATGCCTTTGTCAATATCGGCATGGTTATTGGCATTTTACCTGTGGTGGGTATTCCTCTGCCTCTGATTAGTTATGGAGGGACATCGATGGTAACGCTGTTTGCCGGGTTTGGGATCTTGATGTCTATTCATACGCATAAAAATATTCTGCCTAGTTAAAAAGGGGGAGGGCTTTAATCGAGACTGCCCCCCTTTGGTTTAGCAATCCCCAAAAAATACGCAACCGTCACCATGCTAAGTATAGGTATAATGAGCAAAATCTATACAAGGATAATAAATGAAAACAATAAAAAAACCAGTCATAGCAATACTCTTTATCTTGATATTCCCGCTGTCAGAAATCGCTTATTCAGCGCCTGCAGGAACGAATCAGCTACGTTTACAAACAGGGCTTTCTAAAAGAACCGGGGAAACGGC
>JAUXBW010000171.1 GCA_030619185.1 Methyloprofundus sp. | reverse complement strand
TGTCAAAACACTGGGCAGAAGGGGGGGCGGGTGCTGAAGACTTAGCTAAAGAAGTCTTGGCGGTTGTTGATAACCGTGAGCCTGGTTTTAGTTATGTTTACGATGATAAGTTGCCGCTGTGGAAAAAAATTGAAACAATCGCGACAAAAATATATGGTGCCGCTAATATCACTGCCAGTCCGAAAGTAAAAGCCGAAATTCAGGCTTTACAAGAACAATACGGACACTTCCCCGTTTGCATAGCGAAGACACAGATGTCTTTTTCCACAAATCCAGCGGCAATAGGTGCGCCGTCAGGGCATACTGTAGAAATAACAGAAGCGCGGCTAGCCAACGGTGCGGGTTTTATCGTTGTTATAGCGGGTAATATGATGACTATGCCCGGCTTGCCTAAAGTTCCCGCAGCAGAGCGGATTGATATTACCGATGCCGGGGTGATTACGGGATTGTTTTAATCTGATCTACAGAGGCACCCGGTACTTTTGCCTATTGGATGCTTACAAGCGTGTACAAATGTTGCTTGAAAATGGCTTGATCGTAGCTGAAGAATTATAAAGCTACTGATTTTTCCAGGATAAATTTAAGATAGGATAAACAAATAACACAGGAGATTTTTTTGATGAATTCACCACGACTACGTATTCATTACTTTACCGATGTCCTATGTGTCTGGGCTTATATGGCTCAGGTACGGCTGGATGAGTTAATTAAAAATTATGCAGATGATATCGAGATCAGCTACCATTTTATGCCGATTTTTGCATGTACTGAGCACAGAATAGGTGAAGGCTGGAAAGATAAAGGAGGCTATGCAGCATTTTCCAGACATACACAGGATGTGTGTGCGGCATACCCTTACCTGAAGTTACATAAAAAGGTGTGGCAATTACATACCCCCAAAACATCGGCAACTAGTCATCTGTTTATTAAGGCGATTCAATGCCTGGTAGATAGGGGTGTAATTAAGAATGAACCTCAGGCCGATCTACAGGGCAGGACATTATTTGAAGAGTACGTCTGGCAAGTTCGATTGGCATTTTTTCAAGATGCAAAAGATATAGGTAATAAAACCGTACTGATGGATATTGCCACGACTTTGCAGTTACCCGTTGTTGAAATTGCGCGGGCTCTAGATGATGGAACGGCTCTTGCCGCCTTATTTCGCGACATTGAATTAAGGGATGAATTTCGGGTCGAAGGTAGTCCGACATATATTCTTAATGAGGGTCGACAAAAGCTATATGGTAATGTTGGCTATCGAATTATTGAGGCTAATTTGCAGGAAATACTAAAGCAGCCCAAGGTCGAAGCGAGTTGGTGTTAAGTCTGTAGATTTTTCTCTGAGATGTTTCGCGAGGTCACGAGGCGCTGATACGGGCTATTTTTCCGCATTAGCCAACGGGAAGGATTGCTATCACCAATTGGCCTTGTTTGTCAGTCAAATTATGTCAGGATTAACCGAAATAGCCGGGGTTAAGGATTCTGATTTTGGTTAAAAATAGGTGTTTACCTGTTGAAGATAAAAAAGATGGACATTCTCTTTAACAATTAGGCCTTAAAAACGACTGTTTTTTCCGGTGAAAAATGGAAGTGATTATTTCTCTTGTTTAAGGTAATTATGTTTCCTTCGACTACGCTCAGGGTACGGGATCCACCCGATCGTTCCCTGAGCGTAGTCGAAGGGTGTTCTATGATAACGCAGTTTTTGCTGACTGAATGGCGGCAAGTACAGTTTCGGGCGCAGTACCTCCAATATGTTTTCTCGCTGCAACAGAGCCTTGTAGAGATAATATATCAAACACATCTTCAGTGATCATCTCTGAAAAACTCTGTAACTCATTCAATGATAGTTCGGATAAGTCACGCTCAGATTCCAGCCCCAAACGTACTGCTAAACCAACAACTTCGTGTGCATCGCGGAAAGCCATACCTTTGCGTACTAGATAATCGGCCAGATCAGTCGCTGTGGCAAAGCCTTTTTTTGCAGCATTGAACATATTGTCTCGTTTAGCTTCGATATGCGGTACCATGTCGGCAAAGGCTCGTAAGCAATTTATGAGTGTGTCGGCGGTATCGAATAAGGGCTCTTTATCTTCCTGATTATCTTTATTGTAGGCCAGTGGCTGACTTTTCATAAGCATGAGTAAGGAGACTAGGTGGCCAGTAACTCGCCCCGATTTACCGCGAACCAACTCAGGTACATCGGGGTTTTTCTTTTGCGGCATAATGGACGAGCCTGTACAAAAAGCATCAGGTAATTCTATAAAAGAAAACTGGGCACTAGCCCAGAGTACTAACTCTTCTGAGAAGCGCGATAAATGCATCATAATAATGCTACCCGCTGCCGTAAATTCGATGGCAAAGTCTCGATCACTGACTGAATCCAGCGAGTTGGCTGAGGGTCGGGAAAATCCTAATAATTCAGCTGTCATCTCGCGGTCAATCGGGTAACTGGTACCTGCTAATGCAGCCGCGCCTAATGGCATTATATTGACGCGTTTCAGACAGTCTTGCAGGCGCTCTTTATCGCGTACCAGCATTTCAAACCAGGCCATGAGGTGATGCCCAAAAGTGACCGGCTGGGCGACTTGTAAGTGGGTGAATCCAGGCATAATTGTATTTGCTTCTCGTTCAGCCAGGTCCAGTAAGGCAATTTGTAAGCGGTCAATAACTGTTATAATTGTATTAATTTCAGTGCGCATATAGAGGCGGATATCGGTTGCCACCTGATCATTTCGAGAGCGGCCTGTATGCAGTTTTTTCCCCGCCATGCCAATTAAACCGGTTAAGCGTGCTTCTATATTCATGTGCACGTCTTCTTGCTTAATCGACCACTGAAATTTTCCTTGTGTTATTTCTTCGCTAATTTGTTGTAAGCCTGCAAAAATACTATCGCGTTCCGTTGCTGTCAATATGCCGATTTTGCAAAGCATGCTTGCATGAGCAATTGAGCCTTCAATATCTTGTTGTGCCATACGTTGGTCAAAATCGACCGAGGCAGTAAATATTTCAACAAAAGCATCTGTTTCCTGTGAAAAGCGGGCACTGGAAAGTTTATCCTTATTTGCGGTAGTCATAATGTGGCGAAACGAGTATAAAAATCATTAATTATAGCATTGATAAGGCTCAAATCTGTGGCCTATAAATAACTTATCAAAGCCCGTCATATTCTGTTGCTATTTATCCGGATTAAAAAAATTATTAATAGGATGTTTGTAATGTGAGAAATAAAAATTCTACGCGATACTTGGATGATTATTTATTTCCAGCTCTCTTATTTCTTGGATTTCTTGCTAAGTTGTTAAATCTTTGAGAGAAAAAAGTTGTCCACATTATCTGTGGATAACTCTGTGGATTAAGCGTGTTAATGGGGGCTTGCCCCTTAGTTTTTGCTTTATTATGTTAGATTGTATGAATTTTATACAGGCCATAAAGTATATTAATATTCAATTACTTAGTGACTTTTGTATTAGGAGGGAGTGCTGTTCATTTGTAAGCAATCGCTATTTTTCGTTATTTCC
This sequence comes from Methyloprofundus sp., assembly GCA_030619185.1. GTDB lineage: Bacteria > Pseudomonadota > Gammaproteobacteria > Methylococcales > Methylomonadaceae > Methyloprofundus. The sequence continues at coordinate 1,642 of JAUXBW010000171.1, read as the reverse complement.
CATAAATGTAGATAAGTTGCTGCTTAGGTGGTTTCTGTTATAAGGATATATCAACTTAGATATATGGAAAATGATCATCATCCAGAATGGAATAAATACCGTCCCAGCCTCTTATGTTCTATCACTCAGTTAAGGAATGTGAATTTTATAACTTACGTATTTGATTTGTTTTTTTGTCCGTCTTCTGGGCTGCGACAACAGTTACATAACTCGCTATGCGCCTGTTGTCGCGCCTTGAAGGCAAACAAAAAACCTGTGTCAAATGCACAAGTTATTTCATTCCCATTCCTAAGTAGAGAGGCATAGGATGGGCTGATGAACGAAGCGCATCTTGTGGTGATTGATGCGCTTCCTATCGTTAGCATATCCTATGTTAATCCTCTTGCTCATTTTTCCGGGTTCTAGACATGCCAAACATGATGCTTAGAATAATGACGATGATAATAAAAGGAATAAGGATTTTATACGGAATCAAGTTCTCTTCTGGCTCCATACCCACTGAAAAAGGTAAATGGGAATCAATGGTTTCCCCTGCATTTAGTACGGTAACGTGGAGTAGATAATCGCCTGCTCCATACTGGGTAAAATCAACTTTAGCATCTATTGATCCTTTTTTGATTTTCTCGGGGCTATGGTAATAAACTCTGCTTCCCTCTGGTTCTTTTGTAACCTCAAACTCCACGGTTGTATTGCGCAGTTTTTTGCCTTCATAATCAATGACCAGGTCTGTCATACCTATTTCTGGAATAATATGGCAGAAGCTTCTGCCGCCTGAAAGTGTAGGTGTGTAGGCTGAAAAATGAATCACCTCTTTACCTACGGATATTCGGCAGGTATCAACCTCACCTTTTGCTCCTCTGTGGGCGCTTGCGGTGGATGGTAGTATTAGGGTGAATAATAAAATGGGTAGTATTGATAATGCTTTGATTTTAATGAAACTGAAGGTTGTTTTTTGCTGCTTAGGTATTATATATGGTTGACCACTTTGCGGACGGGACGCAGAGCCAAGGCACTGAGAAGTATTTGAAGTTAAATTGATTTTATGTTGCATATCATTTCCTCTAAAAAGATACAGGCATTAGTATTCTAAAAAAATAGGACACTGTTGGCTTGTAATGAAATTGAATAAGAATTCAATGTTGATTTAGGCTGGATGGTTTTTTACGTGCAGGATTTAATACCTCACTTACTTCCAGCTCTTTTTATGTTGAAGCCATTGATTTATAGGCCTGAACTATTGTCAGGCTTACTTGATGATAGGTTAAAATTTAGTCATCAGTCAAATACTTAAGGAAATTTATTTCTCTGAATTTTTACTTATGCTACCATGTCGGAGGCTGAACAAGGTGTCGGAGAACACTAGATGTCGCGCCAAGAAACTTATCACATGCTATTTCAAGGTTTTTAGAAAGTATTTACGAGGAATTTACATGACTGAATCAATTTATATACTCACTATTCTTTATGCAACTTATGTCATCGATCGGATCGTCGGTGATAAGCTAGTGTTATTTTTAGCTGCGACTGCATTTGTTCTGGGTGTCGCCTATTAGATAGTTTGCAATACACTTAGGAACGCGCACGGAATAAGTTGAGCAACTGGCGCAGTATTTTTATTCGTATTCGAGGCGTAGAAATAGGC
>JAUXBW010000035.1 GCA_030619185.1 Methyloprofundus sp. | reverse complement strand
CATACTAGAATTTATGCCGCAGTGTTACTAACGGAGATTTAAAACTACCTTAAAAAGGTATTTTCGCTGAAGTAAGGCAACTCGCAACAAATAACCCACCCACCTTGCTGGTCTTTTTGTCCGTCTTCTGCGTTGTAGAAATAGTTGCGTAGCTAGCTATGCGCCTATTTCTACGCCTTGAAGACAAACAAAAATCCTGCGCAATATGGGTGGGTTATTTATTGCGCGTTACCTTACTTTGGGATTTTAGGTAAAAAATAATCATCAAGTAAAACCTGCATACATTGCTGTAAAGGCTGTACTGATTGCTCAATTTTCATTCTCAGTAAAGCACCTTGCCAATTATCAACTAGCAAGTCAGCCATGCACTCTGCATTAAGATCGTTACGTACTGCCCCTTCCTGCTGGGCACGAAATAACGCAGATTTTTGTATATCTCTATAATGATCAACTGCTACCTTTAAAGAATGCCTACACAGTTCACTGGTATCACCTACCTCGCCCATCAAATTACCCAGTAAACAGCCACCCTTGAACCCCCCTTGCTCAACTTCGCAAATCAACTCTGCATAATAACGCCTGATTGCGGTCAGTCCATCCAGTTGTGGATCTTGGATATAAGCATCTAAGCGCTGAATAAATGGATCTATGTAATGGCTAATCGCTTCCGCTACAAACGCCTCTTTACTCGCGAAGTAATGGTAAAAAGACCCCTTGGGAATACCAACAGTCTCCAGAACATCCTTTAACCCCGTACCATGATAGCCCTGCTCCATCAACATCTGCACGCCTTGGTCAAGGAGTTTTTCGCGTTTGAGTCGTATTCTGGCTGTTTTTGTCATGCGCCTATTATGCGACCAGTCGTCTTTTTATGCAAGTTTTAATATGTGCTTTGAACTATCTGCGCTAAATAGATGCTGCACTCGTATAAATTATCATTAGTCGTTCTCGCTCTTGAAATTCAATTATTTGCTTATAAAATCACCAAAAGCACGGCTACCATCACCTGTGCTAATGGTATCGACTACACTCAATGTTTGTGCATCAATCACCGAGACAGTGCCATCAAACCAGTTTGCTACATAGACATGGCGGTCATCCGTATGTGTACTGATACCTTCGGGTTTCTCGCCTACTTCAATTTGCTTGATCTCTTTTAGTGTTGCTGTGTCGATGACGGACACGCTGCTGTCATCCTGATTGGTAACAAATAGCAACTTTTCATCTAACGCTAATGCCAGGGCATAAGGCCTTCCACCAACTTTAATTCGCGCCATACGCTTCAGGTTTTTCGCACTCAGCACGGAAACATCATTACTTTCTACATTGGCACTATAGAGTCGTTCTCCTTTTTTATCCAGGCTGATACCAAAGGGGTGCGCTCCCACTTTAGTGGTATTTCTAATGCTGAATTTAGCCAAATCAATTTGAGAAATCGTATCATCCATACGATTGGCAACATACAGCCAACGATTATCAGGGCTAACAAACAGCCCCGAAGGTGATTTACCTACAGTCAATTTTTTGATTAATTCCAGATTAGTGCTATTAAAAATGGATACGCTATTTTCATACCAGTCCGCCACAAAAATACGCTGCCCATCCGGACTCACGGTAATACCGACCGATGCCCCCCCCACTTTGACATGATTAATTTGTTGCAGACTCTTTACATCTAAAACAACAAAACCGTTTCCTTCCGGGGTACTAATATAAACCTGGTCAAGTTGGTGATTAACCGCCACGCCGACAGGTTTACCTTTCACAGCGATTGATTTAATAACCCGGTTGGTTTTCAAATCAATAACCGCTACATTATTGTCTAGCTGATTGGTGATAAAAGCGTAAGACTGCGCTAACAGATTAGAGCTATTAGCGAGGAGCAGGATAAGAGTAATAACTTTAGATGACATATTTATTGCTGACTATAGTTGTGGGATGGACTATATAGCGAGGATTTGCCAGGCTATTAAGAAGCCATTTGAATAGGATGTGCTGAGGAACGAAGCGCATCCTATGTATTCTCCTAAACGATTAAGAGAAATAACACAGGACGCGAGAATCAGAGAAAAGAACTATCTTTTCATAGTAAATGTAATAGCTGTTGGTAAAGTATTTGGCTCAAATTTATGTAACAAGCTGGTTAAACCTTCTTTTAGTACTGCAGTAACCTGCTCATCCGCTGTTTCTTCGTTTAATTCAACAGGTGGGTTATTATTCATATAACCACGATAGTATGTCGCTATCCATGTAACGACTGTCGCATTGCCTTTTGTCTTAACCGTCAGTTTGCCCTGGTAGTTATCCACTGCAAGAACGGGAATATCTTCATCCTGACCTGAGTGCTGAATCGTTTTTACAATACTCATATCAGTAATTTTATAAGTATATGACATTTTTGACGCATCATACTTTTTCAAAAACTCTGTAATTATACCGCCACCCGCTAATGTGAGTACTCGTGTCGCGCCCTTTTCATTTCCCCCGGTTCCTTCAGTACTTTGAATACCTGGATGCCATGACATATCATCAAAATTTTTGATAACGTCCCAAACTTCAGCTGCAGGCGCTTCGATATCCACTGTTGCCGTCATTTTCCCTCTAACAGGGCCGTGTGCATAAGAAACTGCACTAAATAAAAACAAGAAAAATGCGAGTAAAGAGATTTTTTTCATATTCAATCCTAATTTATAGAGACGTTAAACAAGCTGAACATTATAAGGTAATTTGTATCAAGCTAAAATCAAAAAAGTACCCCATTCTGTTAAATTTATAAATAAACCACTTTCTAGCCCACTTAGACCCGCATTCTATGTATGATAATTCTATAGAATACAGTACAATACAAGCTAATTATAAAAAAATCTACCGCTCGATTGAATATGGAAAAATTTCATAGACGTTTCTCACTTTTGTTTTTTTTAACACTCCTTGTTGTACAGGGTTGTAGTGTTAAAAATTCAAATCAAGTTGAAAATATTGAGCAAAATAAGTCTATTAATGACCTGGCACATAAATCTGGACTTAACATAGCGTCTGCTTCTATAAGGGCGAAAGAAAACTTTGCGCATTCTAATGACAGTTGGCAATATCTTATTTCCCTGTTTGCTATCCCCGAAGTGGATGACGCATTAATCCAGAAACAACTGGACTGGTATCTGGCCCGTCCTAAATATATAGCAACCATTCAGACACGAGCACAGCCCTACCTCTACAATATTATCAAGCAGGTAGAGGAAAAAGGCTTACCGGGTGAAATCGCTTTACTGCCCGCAGTAGAAAGTGGCTTTAAAGCACATGCTTATTCACGCGCAAAGGCATCTGGTCTATGGCAGTTTATCCCATCCACTGGCAGGCTTTACGGTTTGGATCAAAACTGGTGGTATGATGGTCGCCGCGATGTTTATGCTTCTACTGAGGCGGCAACTAGTTACCTGAAAAAACTGGGGGGAGTATTTAATAATGACTGGCTACTTGCCCTCGCCTCCTATAATGCTGGCATGGGAACTGTGGGCCGGTCGGTTAAACGCAATGCCGCTAAAAATAAGGCAACTGACTTCTGGTCTTTAGATTTACCCCGAGAAACCCGGAACTATGTCCCACGTCTGCTCGCTCTGGCAAAAATCTTTGCCCATGCAGAATTTTACGGTATCAACTTAAAAACACAGGCACACCAACCCACCTTTATGGCCGTCAATATTGGTTCACAAATTGGGTTATCAAAAGCAGCTCAGCTATCTAACTCAACAGTTCAGGAGTTATCTCATTTAAACCCGGGTCTTAGCCGAGGCTACACCCCGCCTCAGGGCCCACACCGCTTATTGATTCCTATTGCTAATGCTGAACTATTTAAAAAGAACCTGGCTGAACTCCCCCATAACCAACGGGTACAATGGCAAAGACATAAAGTAAAACCCGGCGAAAGCCTGAGTTCTATTGCGCGCCGCTATCATTCACAGATAAAAGGTATACGGGAACTCAACCATTTGGCCAATAATAATATACGCGCGGGTGCTTATCTACTCATTCCTGTTGCGAGTTACCACACAGGTAGCAATGCGTATACTCAAACCCGTATAAAAGCTACTGCTCGCAAATCTAGCTATAAAGTAAAGTCGGGGGATACACTCTGGAGTATCGCAAAAAAGCTAGGATTACAGCGTAAAGATATTGCTCAATGGAACCAGATTGGTCTTAATAACAGCATATCTTTAGGGCAAACCCTGCTTGTTAAACAGCCCCAAAATAACACCGAAAAGCCTAAGACCAAACAATCTATTCGCTATACCGTGCGTAATGGTGATTCTTTATATGCTATCTCAGAGAAATTTAATGTGAGCGTAGCTGATCTACGCAAATGGAATGCACGTACACTTGGCAAAACCTTAAAAGCCGGGCAGACTCTCACTGTTAAGACCAACCAGCCATCGACATAAAATGCTTGCCTAATTTGGCAACCCAAACCACCTGCAGTCTATTTTTAAGCAAATGAATATTAATTACTTACTGACTTGTATTGTATTCATTCTTATCCAGGCCTGTGCCGTCCCCATTGAAGAGATTGCTCCGCCAACCATTATCCCTGAAGAGTTTTCTCAAACGGGAACCTCCCCTCTACAGGAACACTGGTGGCTAGCTTTTAATGACCCACAGCTAAATCAGCTTGTCGAACGGGCACTGAACAATAACTTTAGCTTGTTATCTACTTTTAATCGCCTGCAACAGGCGGAAGCTATTGCTATCAAAAACAGTGCTGATCTTATTCCTAGCATCGGTGCCGCTTTCGGTGGCGCACAAACTTATTCCGACTTAGGCGATAGCAGTCGTTTTGCCCTGGGCCTCAATGCCAGTTATGAAGTCGATTTATGGGGGCGCTTACGTGCGCAAAAGCACGCCGCAGAGCTAGATGTACGGGTTGCTGAAGAAAACCTGAATACCGCCGCCATTTCCTTATCGTCTGAAGTGGCTATTGCCTGGTATCGCCTCATCGCACAGCGCAGTCAATTAGTGCTACTTGCGCAGCAAATCAAAACCAATCAGGATAATGTTGAAATCACTCTGTCTCGGTTTGCGGGTGCGCAAGCGAGTGCCGCCGACCTATTCCAGCAACAGCAAACCTTGGAAGCGAGCATAGGAGACCAAAACAATGTTCTGGCAACAATTAAAGTACTGGAACATCAATTAGCCATATTAACCGGAAATACCCCTGGCATGTTGCTACTGGCTAACAATCAACATTTACCTGATTTACCACCACAACCGCAAACTGGGCTCGGCAGTGAACTGATTCAACGCCGCCCGGATCTACGTTTAGCTTATTTTAGAATTCAGGCCGCAGATCAACGTACAGCGTCTGCCATTGCCGACCGTTTCCCAAAATTAAGTTTATCTGCCAATATTGATACCACTGCACCTAATTTACAATCTTTATTTAATAACTGGATTGCCACTTTAGCAGGTAATCTGATTTTACCGATTGTTGATGGCGGGCGGCGCGTTGCCGAAGTAGAACGCAACAGAGCGGTGGCCGCTGAATCATTAAACGACTATGCTACAACGATCCAGCAAGCGATTAAAGAAGTAGAAGATGCTCTGGTTCAGGAACAACAACAACAGCAACTGATTAACAGTTTGAATAGACAGTACAGTTTTTCGCAAAAAGCAAACCAGCAAATACGTTTACGTTATATGTATGGTGCCATCGATTTTTTACGCGTATTAACTACACAAATCAATCAACAAACATTAGAACGCAGTCGAATTTCGGCCCAACAACTGCTGATAGAATACCGCATTCAATTATATCGCTCGCTAGCCGGAAGCTGGCCTTTGCCGTCTTATCAGGATATAACAGCAGAAAACAAGGAATTACAAGATGGCTAAACGCCTTTTAAAATGGCTGCCTGCGCTATTAATACTAAGCATTTCACTCAGTTTATCTTATTACTGGCTAAGCAACAAACCTAAAGCAAAGCGTAATACGACACAACAAGTCGCGCCACTAGTTAATCTTATACAAGTGTCTAAAGCTAACTACGCCACGACTGTCTCTGCCATGGGAAGCGTTATTCCAGCACAAAAAGTTAATTTGACATCGCGTATTAATGGCATGGTGATTTCGGTCAGTCCGAACTTTATCCCAGGTGGTTTTTTAAGTGCAGGCGAGCAAATCGTTCAATTAGACCCAACCGATTACCAGCTAGCTATCAAGCAAAAGGAAAATGCACTGGCAAAAGCTAAATTTGATTTAACTCTGGAACTTGGGCAGCAGGCTATTGCAAAACGTGAGTATAAATTATTAAATGCCAATTTAGATAAGCAAAGCCGTGAACTGGTGTTACGCAAACCCCATCTAGCATTAGCAAAAACTGCTATCACTGCGGCTGAAGCCACCTTGACTCAAGCGCGCCTGGATTTAAAACGCACCCAAACCAGTAGCCCTTTTAATGCGATTGTTCTGGAAACAAATGCGCATATTGGTTCCTGGGTCTCAACATTTTCGACCGGCACACCGCTGATAAAGCTTGCTGGCACCGACAGCTTCTGGATAATAGCCAGCTTATCTGTTGATAAGCTAAGCAAAATCGATATACCCAATATCAATAGTGACACTGGAGCTGAAGTCAAAATATTCTTCCCCAGCGCATGGGGGAAACAAGTCTATCGAACAGGCACGATAAAACGCTTAAAAGTTGAGCTTGAAGCGTCGGGACGTATGGCTGAATTGATTATTGAAATACAAGACCCTCTTTCCCTGCGTGATAAAAATAAGGGTTTACCTACTTTAATTCTAGGTGCATTTGTACATCTGGAAATCACAGGACACACACTCAATAATGTGCTGCCAATTCCTGAAAATGTCATCCATAGTGGCCAAAAAATTTGGCTGCTTACGGATAAAAATACTCTGGATATTATAAGAATCACTCCAGTGTGGCAAGAACAGGGGCTGGTTTTTATTGATGCAAAACAGCTCCCTGACAATGCCATAATTATTTCCAGTAGCCTCAGCACACCAGTACAAGGTATGACGGTACGAATCCAGACAAGTATTCCGGAGTAAGTGCTTGTGCTAAATTATATTGCCACCTTTGTTTCAAAGTTTCGCGAATGGCTAGGGTGTCTTCTGGCGACACCTAAGAGTACGCAGATAAAACTCACTACTCCATGTGAAGTAAATGGGGTACTTTACCTACCTAAGAAAGCAGGCACCTCAATCGCTCCCTACTGCAACAAACTTGATGACTGTTGCGCAGCAAACAAAGCACGATGAATATGATTAAACAAGGCCCTATTAGCTGGATGGCATCGCACCCTGTTGCAGCCAATCTAGTCATGCTCGGGTTTATTCTAGGCGGATTTTTATTTCTAAACACAATGAAACAGGAGGTCTTTCCAGACTTTGTTACCGATAGTGTGCGCATTAATGTGATCTACACGGGGGCGGATCCTGAGGAAATCGAACGTAGTATTATTTTGGTGATAGAAGATGCTGTCTCTGGCATCGAGGGTATTGATGAAATCAGTTCATCGGCAAAAGAAGGCTTAGGATCTGTTATTATTGAAGCACTGAGTGATGCAGATATTTATCTGCTGGCGCAGGAAATACAAAACGAAATTGACCGTATTACAACCTTTCCCGAGGAAGCTGAAGAGCCTGAAATTAATGTTATGGCGAGCAAGCGAAAAACCGTCTCTCTGGTTATTTATGGTGAGACCGAAGAGCAGGTTTTACATGAACTAGCCGAGGATTTTCGTGACCAACTACTGCAAGCCGAAAATATTACCCAGATTGAGCTGGAAGGTGTCAGGCCTTTAGAAATTAGTATTGAAATCTCTCAGGATAACTTACGCCGCTACAATCTATCGCTCTCGGATATTGCGCAACGTATCCGCAGTACTAGCCTCGACCTCCCCGGCGGTAGCATCAAAACCGATGCAGGTGAAATTTTAATCCGCCTGCAAGAGCGCAGGGATTCCGGGCTGGATTTTGCACAAATCCCCATAATTTCCACTGAGTCCGGGGCTAACATCCTATTAGCCGATATTGCGACCATTACTGATGGTTATGAGGATACCGATTATTCAGCGCGATATAATGGCTATCCCGCCATCATGCTACAAGTCTATCGAGTTGGCAATCAAACTCCGATAGATATCGCCGAAACCGTAAAGCAATACATTGAACTCAGTAAAAACAGCTTACCTACAGGGATTTACGCTGATATCCGTTATGATGCCTCCACAGCTTACTCGCAACGGGTCGATTTATTATTACGCAATAGTGCGCTGGGTCTAACGCTGGTTTTTATTACCCTGGCCTTGTTTTTAGAAATACGCCTGGCGTTCTGGGTGATGGCCGGTATCCCCATTGCATTTATGGGTTCCTTTCTACTCCTGCCGGCACTCGGTGTTTCGCTAAATATGATTTCCCTGTTTGCCTTTATTATCGCACTGGGAATCGTCGTTGATGATGCCATTATTATTGGTGAAAATGTTTATCATTATCGTCAGGAAGGCTACCCTGCCCTAAAAGCAGCCATTAAAGGCGCGCAGGAAATGGCCACACCGGTTACTTTTAGTATATTGACCAATATTGCCACCTTTATGCCCTTATTTTTTATGCCGGGAATAATGGGAAAAATCTTTATTATGATCCCCACAGTGGTCATCCTGGTATTTATACTTTCTTTAATCGAAAGCCTGTTTATTTTACCCAATCATTTAGCACATATTTCTGACCAACAACGCACTGGACTACAACTCTGGTTATATGAGAAACAGCAGTCATTCAGTCATGCCTTTCGTCACTGGGTGAAATATCGCTATGGTGGTTTTCTTGATTTTACCTTAAAGCATCGTTATTTAACGGTAATTACAGCCCTTGCTCTACTGATTGCGACACTTTCTTATGCGGCGAGCGGTCGTATGGGGCTTTCCATGTTTCCAAAAACCGAGTCTGATTTTGCCCAAGTACAATTAACGCTACCTTATGGTTCTCCTGTCGAAAAGACACAGGCAGTCGTTGATCACCTGATCAAATCAGCGCGTGCTAGTATTAGCGGGGTAGAGAACGGCGAGCAATTAATCCGGGGGATATTTGCTGAAGTAGGTAAAAATGGCAGTCACAGGGCTATTGTACGCACTTATCTCGCAGAACCTGAGATCCGAGATAAGATTATGGGTACCGATCAATTCACTAAACGATGGCGCGCAAGCTCTGGCGAAATAGCTGGCATAGAAAGCCTTATGTTTGCATCAGACTCTGGGGGACCAGGTTCTGGCTCTGCCCTCACCATCGAATTAACCCATCGTGATATTACTATTTTAGAACAGGCCAGTATCCAGTTAGCGAATGCATTACATGCCTATCCCATGGCAACAGATATTGCTAATAGTATGAGCCTAGGTAAACGGCAATTAGATTTTAGTCTGCTCCCCGATGGCGAAAGCCTGGGCTTCACGCCTCTATCCGTTGCCCGACAGGTGCGTAACGCCTTCTATGGTGCTGAAGTTTTGCGTCAGCAGCGTGGCAGAAATGAAATAAAAGTCATGCTACGCTTGCCTGAAAATGAGCGGGTATCAATACAACATATGTATGACTTTTTAGTCTGGACCGACAAAGGGGTCGCTATTCCGTTAAATGAAATTGTGCAGATACAGCAAGGTCATGCATTTACCGAAATTAAACGACGTAATGGCCGTCGTAATGTGCAAGTCACCGCGAATGTCACTCCCAGAAGTCAATCAGGGGATATTATCAATGACTTAAAGTCCAGCACCTTACCCGATTTAGTCGCGCAATACCCTGGATTACAATTCAGTTTTGAAGGCCGTCAGGCTGATATGGCTGATAGTATTGGCAGCTTGAAACTAAGCTTTGTGTTTGCCGTACTCGCCATCTATGCCATGCTAGCCATCCCTTTTAAAAGCTATTCCCTACCTCTGGTTGTGATTGTCAGTATTCCCTTTGGTATTATCGGTGCAATATTTGGCCATATTATTATGGGCTATAACCTTAGTATATTAAGTATGCTCGGTATCGTTGCCCTATCCGGTATCGTCGTCAATGATTCATTAGTGCTGATTAGCCAGGCTATCAGCCTGAAAAACACGACTGACCTGTCACCCAGAGAAATCATTAAAGCCGCAGGTATTCAGCGTTTTCGACCCATTATTTTAACGACTTTAACCACCTTCTTTGGTTTGGCACCGATGATTCTGGAAACATCACGCCAGGCACGTATATTAATCCCTATGGCTGTCTCTATCGGTTTTGGCATTCTATTTGCGACTTTGATTACTTTAGTACTTATCCCTTCTTTATATTTAGTCATCAATGATTGCAAACGCTATTGGCGATCAATATTTAACTAGGCTTGTACGTTCCACCACTCAGTTAAGGAGAGAGGCGTAGGATGTGCTGAGGAACGAAGCACATCTTTCCGTGAATGGTGCGCTTCGTTCCTCAGCACACCCTTGTTAATCCTCTTATAGAGGAAATTTATGAGGTAACACATTGGATAATTAATTATTGCCACTTCCCTAATGATAGAAAATATTACTCCAAGCTTTACGCCCCCTCTAATTCCAAGCATAATGCTTGGCAATTAATTGAACACTATTACCAAGGAAACAACACATGAGTGACTCTAAACATTGCCGACTATTAATTCTAGGTTCAGGTCCTGCAGGTTATACTGCTGCCGTTTATGCTGCAAGAGCAAACCTTAATCCTGTGATGGTAACAGGCCTGCAACAAGGTGGACAATTAACGACCACGACTGATGTAGACAACTGGCCTGGTGATGACCAAGGCGTGCAGGGTCCGGAACTCATGGAAAGAATGCGTAAACACGCAGAGCGCTTTGATACAGAGATTATTTTTGATCATATTCACACTGCCGAACTAGCCCAGCGTCCTTTTAAATTAACCGGTGATGCGGGCAGTTATACCTGTGATGCGTTAATTATTGCCACCGGTGCATCAGCCATGTATCTGGGTTTAGATTCAGAAGAAGCCTTTGCGGGTAAAGGCGTTTCAGCCTGTGCAACCTGTGATGGATTCTTCTACAGAAACAAACCTGTTGCTGTGATTGGCGGTGGTAATACAGCGGTTGAAGAAGCATTATATCTGGCCAATATTGCCTCTAAAGTGACCGTCATTCACCGCCGGGATAAATTCCGCTCAGAAAAGATACTCGCTGATAAGCTGATTGAGAAAGCCGCAAATGGCAATGTCGAGATTGAGTGGAATCACACCCTGGAAGAAGTGTTAGGTGATGATATGGGGGTCACTGGCATGCGTATCAAAAGTACCCTGAGCGATAGCACTAAAGACGTTGATGTACACGGTGTCTTTATAGCCATCGGCCACCGCCCAAATACCGAAATATTCAAAGGCCAGTTAGATATGGATGATCATGGTTATATCCGTGTCACCAGCGGCATACAAGGCAATGCAACGGCAACGAGTGTTCCCGGTGTATTTGCAGCAGGCGATGTTATGGACTCGGTTTATAAACAAGCCATTACTTCTGCGGGTGCTGGCTGTATGTCAGCATTAGATGTAGAAAAGTATCTGGATGATTTAGAAGCTTAAGTAAATAGCATACTGTAATGATTGTAGGCTTTACCTCGTTCCCGCGCTCTGCGTGGGAACGGCAGAGCCTATTTGCATCGCACTGGCACTGGCAGAGCCAGTGGCTTACAATTAGGAGTTAGCAAAAGAACTCCAGGAAGAGCCGTTAAATTGATACTATTTTAATACTAAAATAGTATCTTATT
>JAUXBW010000019.1 GCA_030619185.1 Methyloprofundus sp. | reverse complement strand
TCGTTTAGTCAGGAACAAAAAGACAAGCAAGGTTGGTAGAGTTGTTTCGTCAAACCGCCTTATATATGTAACTTACTACTGCAACTGTTTCAGAGCTTTGCCCACGACAAAAAGTAACTTGCTATAACAGCTGCACCTGTGACCACGCCAAGTATTTTATCTTCATTTCTACATAGCAAAGAGCACCATAAATGCGGTTAATAGTGTATGTTTAGTTTTGCATGCATATTTATGCGCTATAGGTGCGCTGGATATACTTTTCAACAATCACCTGAAATTCTTCCGCTATTTTATCACCTTTCAGGGTGACAGTTTTTTCGCCGTCTTCGTAGACAGGAGCCACGGGTGACTCTCCTGTTCCTGGTAGGCTAATACCAATATTGGCATTTTTACTCTCACCCGGTCCATTGACCACACAGCCCATTACGGCGACTTCCATTTCTTCTACCCCTTTGTATTGATCACGCCAGGTAGGCATTTGCTCGCGTAAGTAGTTCTGGATATCCATTGCCAGTTTCTGGAAATAATCACTGGTAGTTCGACCGCAACCAGGACAGGCAATAACCATGGGTGTAAATGCACGAAAGCCCATGGTTTGTAATATTTCCTGGGCAACAACGACTTCTTTGGTTCGAGCTGCACCTGGTTCGGGTGTTAAAGAAATACGTATGGTATCGCCTATGCCTTGTTGCATTAAAACTGAAAGTGCGGCTGATGATGCGACTATCCCTTTAGAACCAATTCCCGCTTCGGTAAGTCCTAAATGTAATGCGTATTCACAGCGGCTAGAAAGGTCTTGATAAATACTGATAAGCTCTTGCACATTACTGATTTTACATGACAGGATGATTTTATTCTTAGATAAGCCGTAAGATTCAGCAGTGGCGGCACTTTCTAATGCTGAAACAATAATTGCTTCACGTGTGATTGCAGGTAGCTCTTCAGGCTCGGCTTTTTGTCTGTTTTCATCCAGCAGGCGCGTTAGAACAGACTGGTCTAAACTTCCGCCATTGACACCAATCCGTACGGGCTTATCATATTTGACGGCACATTCGATCATTTGCTGAAATTGGGTGTCTCTTTTTGCACCTTTGCCGACATTCCCTGGGTTGATTCTGAACTTACCAAGTGCCTGGGCACATTCCGGATATTTTTCTAATAGTTTATGACCATTAAAATGAAAGTCTCCAACCAGAGGCACTGAAAAACCATTTGCATCCAGTTGTTTGCGTATCTTGGGAACGGCTTGTGCCGCTTCTTCATTATTGACTGTAATACGTACCAACTCCGAGCCTGCATTAGCAAGTTCCATCACTTGTTTTACTGTTGCAGCGATATTTGCCGTATCCGTATTGGTCATGGATTGCACAACTATCGGAGCAGCGCCACCAACCTTTACATTTCCAATAATAACTTGGTGGGTATTTTTTCTAGGACTAATTGACATAGTGTGTGGTTTTTTTTCGTAATTACAATTAAACTAAAGTATATATGAACCATGATAAAATAAATAGATTAATGCAGGTAGCTTTTTTATGAGAATAAATTACTTCTCAGATATCCACCTTGAATTTGGCTCCTTAAAGCGACCTGATAATAATGCTGAAATTATTATTGCGGCAGGCGATATAGGCATTTATGATCAAGGCATTGAATGGCTACTTGCACTTAAAAAACCGGTTATTTATGTGACAGGTAATCATGAGTTTTATAATCATGAGTACCGTGATACATTGCGTATGTTAAAAGCAAGGTGTGCTAATACGAATATACATTTTTTGGAAAACAATACCTTTAAATATAACGGTGTACGCTTTCTGGGATGCTCTCTCTGGACTGACTTGTTTGTTGAAGGAGCAGAGACGGCTGCTAACTTAGATAAGAGTTTAAATGATTTTAGGAAAATACGCTTTGTAGACGGGATGTTTAATTCCGAGCAGTTCAGCAAACTGCATAAGCACTCTTTGGCCTGGCTAGAAAAGGCGTTAGCCAGGCCGTTTAAAGGCAAGACGATTGTAGTTACGCATCATGCGCCGACCCAATGGAGCTGGAATGATTCACCCAATGCAATAAAGAAGCTGGCTTACTGTAACGACTTAAAATCATTGTTCCATGGGCATGATATTTCCGCATGGTTTCATGGGCATACGCATAATATTAGTGACTATCGAATAGAGGGCGCGCGTATTTTATCCAATACGCGTGGCTATGCAGGTCACGCAGAAGTCGCTGGTTTTGATTTGAATAAAATAGTTGTTATCTAGCAAGGGCTCCCTAAGCCATAAAAATTATAAAGCAGGAGTAAAAAAGCTTTAGCTTTTTTCTAGTGATAGTTTAGCTAAACCTATCGCACTCCTTACAAGTGGGCTGTATAAGACTCGGCTATTTTCCTTAGCTCTTCATCCATACTTATAACGGGCCGCCAGCCAAGCAAATCTCTTGCTTTTGAATTATCCACCTGCAGTGAAGAGAATAAACGATTAGTCACATCTTGCTTAGCTATCAACTGGGCGATAAAGCGCATCAAGCCAACAGGCACAGGTAATAATAAAACCTTTTTATTCAACGTCTGTGCTATTTTTTGCAATAACTGAGTGGTTGATACATCTTCACCATCTGCAATCAGAAATGTTTCATTTGCCGCCTTGGGGTGAGTGATGCACAATATAATAAAGCTTACCAGATTATCTAATGCGACTAAGGAGCGCTTGTTGTGAACCCTGCCTAGGGGGAGGGGGATGCCTTTAGCTAGCCATTTTATCATGCTGGCAAAATTAGCTTTTACACCTGGGCCGTAGACTAGGGGAGGGCGAATAATCACTACTTGCATATCCGTGCTTTGCGCCAGGGATAATAGGCCGTGTTCAGCTTCGTATTTAGATAATGCGTAAGGGTCTGTTGGCGGAGCGGATAGTTCAACCTGAAAGGGCAGGCCTTCGACCGTCATTTCACCGTTTACTTTAATAGAACTGATAAAGATAAATCTTTTTACCCCTGCTTTTTCTGCCTGCAGTGCCAGGTTTAATGTGCCGGCCGTATTAACTTGACGAAATTCGGCTAATGGATCAGATGCTGTGTCATGCATAATATGCGCACGAGCCGCTAGATGTATAACGACATCGATACCTTGCAGGGCTAGTGTATAGTCTGCTGCTGAAGACAAATCACCAAGCTCAAATTGAGTGACTGATTGAGCGGGGTCTATACAGCGCACACCAGCAATCACATTGAAATTTTGCGCACGTAATTTCTGGACTACTGCTTTGCCAATAAAGCCATGTGCACCGGTAACTAAAATTTTTGTCATTGCTAATATAGCCCAATTAAAACAATTAAAAAAAGTATGCACCGATCCCGAAAACGCCGACGTAATTGATGGATGTTTTTCATAATACACAGCCTTGAGCGGACATTGATGTGATGTTCATCTATTAAATCTGCAATGCCAACGACTTGTTGTTTACACCAGCCATTGCGTAACAGGGTGAGCCTTTTTAGTATGGCTTGCCAGCCTTTGTGTATACCCACCAGGTTGTTAGCATGCTGTCGATAACGTAGTTTAGGTACAGGGTCAATAAACCAGGATAAGCCCCTGGCTCTAAAAAAGGCGTAAATAAACCAGTCATGTAAACCGACTTGCTGTGCCTGACTCCATTTACTTGCTAATAAATCTTTAAATAGCAACATCGGCTCGGTGCGCAGTACATAGGTGCACCCGGGGCCTGCGGCCTCAAATAAGTAGTCATACTTTCGTAGCGATAAGGCTTTATTAATGAGTAATTCACGCCCATCTGGCCAGAATGCCATGACATTCCCAGAGTAAGCATCATAAGCGCCCTGTTTTAGTTTAGCGCAGGCAGTCAGCAGTTTATCATCTAGCCAGATATCATCCTGATCGGATAAGGCAATATAATTAAAACCTGAAAAATCAACGTCTTTGATTAAACGGTAAAAATTGGCTGCAGCACCCGCAAATTTTTGTCCATACGCTAAAACGGTAACTTGAGGGTGTGCTCTAGCAAAGTCGCAACAATATTGATAGCTATCGTCTGTGGATAAATCTACACTGATATAAAGTGTCAGATTAACGCCTTGCTGGCGCAAAATGCTTTGTAGTTGTGGTTCTATAATTGCTGAGCAATTATAGGCAGCGAGTAACACAGCAACATTTGGCAAGGTCTCAGCCATACATTAAAGTTGTAGAAAGACAAGCTTATTCTGCTTAAATAACGGAATAAGTACACGCTTTCGCTTTGTATCAAAGCCTATATCTGCAGGGGCATCAAGGGTATCAGCCAAAATACTGTAAGTATTATCTTTATTCAGCAAATAGAGTGCAGATTCACCCCAGCTGGAAATCAAAAGCCGACCATCATCTAATTTAAGTAGCCCATCTAGACCACCTTTAGGTGGTTTAGGCAAACCCTGTCGCTTTCCGCTAGCGGTAATACGAAAGACCTCCCCTGAACCAAATGTCACGACGGTAAGTTCTGTGCCATTCGCAATAATACCATTAGGGTGACCCATATTTTTATCTTTGAAAACCTGCTCATACTGACCATTAGCCCAAACTTTATAAATAGCATCACTGCCAGAGGGGGCAAAGCCGTCTTTTCCGGTAATTAAACCGCTATCGGTCACATAAATAAAATCGCCTGCTCCAGGCGTAATACCATTAAGAAAGGTACTCCCCTTGATATGAGTGGAGTGTTTTTGTTTGCCGCTAGGGAGTTCAAAGATATGTAGCAGATTAATATCAGCAACAAATAAATTTTTACCTTGAATAGCAAGGCCTTTGGGTGCGTTTAAGAGCACATTTTTCTGCTTTCCATCAATCCATTTGAGCTTGATAAGCCGGCCATCGGGTTTGATTTTAGAAATAAAACCGTTACCATCCGCTTTTAAGCCGTCACCATTAATATTGCTGACCAGATACACATCTTCAGCAGCATAATATTCGACAGATTCAGGTGTTTTAAGCCCAATATTACCGATAACTGTGCGTTGGGTCTCTTTGCTATCTGTTGCCAGTGACAGCGCAGAATACAGGAAGAGTGAAAGAAACGCATGCATAAGCACTGTTTTTGATCGTGAATTCATGATTATTTCCTCTGTGTGTTTAGGTTCGCCATGGATGCTCGGGTAAATCCGCAAGCCCAACAATATCAACACCTGCCATGGCAACTATATGATCATTTTCTACTGAACTACCACTCACGCCTATCGCGCCGATAAGAATACCCTCATTGTTAACAATAGGCAGCCCGCCTGGAAAGGTGATTAAGCCATCGTTGGAGTGTTCGATCCCGTATAAAGGGGCACCTGGTTGCGAGAGTTGACCAATCTGGCCTGTAGGCATTGCAAATAAACAGGCAGTTTTTGCCTTCTTAATGGCAATATCGATACTTCCAACCCAGGCATTATTCATGCGCGCAAATGACTTTAGACTGGCTCCAGAGTCTACGACAGCAATACACATCTGGGTATCGGTTTCCTGGGCTTTTTTTATGGCAGCCTGGATAATTTCCTGTGCCTCTTCAAATGAAACGTGCATAGTTTTCTCCTCGGTTAATTGTTGTAGGTAAAGCGATGTACTAGTTCCTCATAAGGAATAATAGATGATTATTCCCCGCTATTCATACCATGATGTTGACGATGCATGACCGCATGACGCGCATGGTCATTTAATTGGGCATCAAACCACTGGTGAATGGCATGAATTATGGTGACATCTTCTGATGTGTAAGTGATTTCTGCTCCATCAGCTATTTCTCGGTAAAGGATAGAGAGATCTTTTGGCTTGGCATTGCGCAATGCTTCCAGACCAGGCATGTCTTTACCATGAATTTTCTCAGGATCGGTAAAGTCAGCTAATTTAAAATCAGCAGCAATTTTGCTTAAATGCTCGCGAATTAGAGTCACTTGCTCTAGGTTATCAGAATCTTTGGAGATGACCTGTTGCACACCGCCATGCTCTGTTTTGGAAAAGATATGCAGTGTTCGATTTAAATCAAACGGCATGACTTGCTTACCTAATCGTGCTACTTCATTAATTCGGGCTGTTGAAGATTTTTCCATAGCCGTTGCGACTGAATAGCAAAAAGTGGCAAGTAAAAAAACGAGTAGTATTTTATCGGAGTTCATAGTTTAAGAAATGTGTTTGAGTTTATCTTTATCAATTAGAGCTCCTTGCGATTCAACCTGTAGATATTTTAGGCGTTTGAATTCGGCAATAATTCTACTTGCTGTTTCGGTGGTTATTGCTAAAAGTGCACCCATATCCTCACGATGGGGTAGGAAAAAATGCTCAGTCGAACTTTGTTGCGCTAAATAGAGTAATAAATTTGCTATACGCTTTTTCGAGTTGCCCACCGTTAATTCAGCTAGCCAGATATCAGCATCACTTTGCACCCTATGCCAACGTGCCGTCAATTGTTTATACAGATGAGGCGAGTGCTGGTTTAGCTGGTCAATATTTTCAATAGGTATGCGACATATTGATGTATCTTGCAAGGCAATTGCATGATGCAGGTAGGCGGTATTGTTTAAGGTTTCAATCCCTGCCAGGTCTCCCTGTTGTAATAAGCGGACTATTCTGTAGCTACCATTAGGCAAATAGCGTACTAATTTTATCATGCCTGAGCGGATGGTAAAGACGAATTCAGGTTTTTGCTGTTCTTTATATAAGGTATCTCCAGGCGCTAATTCGATATCAACAATAGGGTGGTGCAGTTGCTCAAAGTCGTCCTGTTGTAAATCAGCGAATAAGACTAATTCACGAATACGACATCGCTGGCATTTTTCTGAGCCATTCCATGCCTTGTTGACTAGATCAGGTTCCATTAGTAAGTAAAAAGCGCAAGTGTTGCGTGTAAATTAAAGTAGTTCATAAACTAATTAAAAGAGGGTGTGAATAAAAAATAATAGTGGCTAGGTAAACAATGTTAAATGGCGTTGTCTAATAGGTGATATGCCTGATAAATCCATCAAAAAACACGTTGAGATTCAGCGTACTATTTAAAGGGGAAGGAGGCGGGTGTCCTTAGCCTTATATGTATAGGCCCTTTCGTTATATAACTAGGGGCAGGTTAAAAATTGCACACGGCCTTAAGCAATAAATAGACCATTAGTAATATAAACTCAAGCTAAGTGAGCTTGTTGTGAGTAATTGATAAATATCAATTATTTTATGGTTTTAGGGGGTTAAAATATTAAGCAGATAAGTTCTCTCAAGTTTGTTTATTAAATCACAAGGAGTATTTAATTTGAATCAAAACTACTTAAAAATAGTTTCTGGCTGCTTGTTATCAGCCATTATTTTTCCCTCACATGCAGCAGATCTGGTCGATTCAGACAAGGAAATTTTACCGACCATGTTTATTGAAGGAGAGGTCATCACTCCGGGAACGGTTGGAGTAAAACCCGATATGGGCGGGGTGGGTGATGCGGCGGTTTTGCTGCACGAAGTGCCGGGTGCTAATGTAAATTCAAATGGCCCTTTATCAGGTATTGCACAGTATCGCGGATTGTATGGAGATCGTGTCAATGTCAGTTCAGATGGCGCAAACTATAAATCCGCCTGCGCGAATGCAATGGATGCACCCTTAAGTCATGTTCCCGCAGTTTTGACGGAATCATTAAGTGTAAAACGGGGTATTGCCTCAGTGAGTAGCGGTATTGAAACGCTGGGAGGTACTATTATTCAGCGAACACGACGGGGTGAATTTGCTGAAGATGAGGATATATTGTTTTCTGGTAGAACGGCCAACGGGTATAACTCTGTAAATACTGGCTATTACGTAAGTTTATTCGGCAATGTTGCCAATAAGAATCATAAGATTCGCGGGGGTGGTAGTCGTGAAGCCGGTGAAAATTATAGCTGGAGTGGTGGTGTTAACAGAGATACCAGTCATGAACGGAATGTCGGCACAGTAGGCTATGGTTTTCAAACGGATGATCAGAACCATGAGTTAGATTTTGCTTACAATTATAATGATACCCATCAATCAGGAACCCCCTCTTTACCAATGGACATTATTTATTCCCGGGGAGGTGTTGCGAATTTCAATTACAACGGATTGATAGCTGATAAATACGCAATAGTGACTGAGTTTCAATATCAGGATGTTGAGCATCAGATGAATAACTACAGCTTGCGGGGTGTTGTTCTTGCGCCTAAACGTCGCCAATCAGACAATACGGCAGAAGGTTTTGGTTATAAGACATCTATTGATATTCCACTCTTCGAAGGTAATTTATTACTGGGTGTTGATGGTGATAATATTGAACACAATGCAGTGATTACAAATCCATTTAATGAACCCTTTATCATTAATAACTTCAATGATGTAACGCGTGACCGTTATGGTTTTTTTGCTGAATGGAACGGGGATTTTGCTAAAGACTGGAATTTAGAATTAGGAACCAGGCTTAATTGGATAAGGATGAATGCGGGTACAGTGAGTGCTGCAGGTGCTCCGCCCTTTGCTCCTGGAAAACCGGGCTCAAAACTCGCCGCTGACTTTAATACCAGTGAAAGACTTAAAAATGATGTGAATTTCGATGTAGTGGGGGTATTAACCCACTACCTGAGTTCTGATATGGCTGTGGAATTAGGTTTTGGTAGAAAAACACGGTCCCCTTCCTATCAGGAACGCTACTTATGGATGCCGCTGAATGCCACAGGTGGTTTAGCCGACGGGCGGAATTACATTGGTAATATTGACCTCGTGCCAGAAACATCGTATCAGGCCGAGTTAGGTTTTGATTGGCAAGCAGAAGCTGTGTATGTCACACCCAGAATTTTTTATCGCTATGTAGATAATTATATACAAGGAACGCCAACACAGAACAAAGCAGCTTTAGCTATAGATCCTAACACTTTAGAATACTCTAATGTTAATGCCAATCTATATGGTATAGATCTGGACGCGGGATATCGCTTTCTTGAAGATTGGCGTATCGATTTTATGCTGAGCTATGTGCGTGGTAGGCGGACTGATATTTCGGATAACTTATATCGTATTGCCCCACTCAATGGGAAACTTAGTTTTTTTTATGATACAGAAGAATGGCTGGCGGGAACTGAATTGGTTGCTTATAACAAGCAGACTAAAACATCTGAATATAATAATGAAGTTCCGACAGCCGGTTATGTGTTATGGAATATACGCGCTCAGTACCGTCCCCAATATAAGTATTTGCAAGGTCTGGAAATAGGTTGCGGTGTTGAAAATCTTCTGGATAAGGCATACAGAGTACATCTTAGTGGTCTAAATAGAAACCCGATCAATGATGGCACGTCGGTTGGTGAGCACTTGCCCGGTCCGGGAAGGAATGTTTATGCTACTCTAAGCTATGATTGGTAGTTTTTATAACAGATTTTTTAGCGTGTAATATTTAAAATACTCCAGCGGGGTTGGTGTTTTATTTCTGTTTCACCAAGAATCCAGTGCTTAAATAGTTTATCAATCGTACCATCGGTTTGTTTTAACTTAATCCAGGTTGTAATAAAGTGCTCTAACATCAGATCCTCACCTGCGACAGCAATAACTAAGGGGGCTCCCTGGTAGTTTGCAAAAGGGGAAACCACCTCATAATTCGGGTTGAGTAGCGTCCAGGCTGCTCCACCCTCTGCCGTTGTCAGTAAGATTTGCTCACGAAATTCTGGGAGCTTAAAAAAATCAGCCTCGGAATCCAGCTCAGTTACTTTAAAACCAGGAAAGAGGCCATTAATTCGGTCAGAAAAATTACTTTCTTTGCGTACGCCTATATGTATATTTTTAAGTTTATTAATCTGGGCTATATCGCTGAATTGTTTACGTAGATAATCGGGGACAACCAGAGCCAGGTGAGTATCAAGATAGCTACTACTATATAAAATACGCGTGGATGCGAGTAATTTTGGATTTGGAGTAATACCCGAAACGGCAATATCAAAATGATCCTCTTCCAATTGCTGTAGAAGGTATTCACTTTCATAAGGTATAAATTCAATACTAACCTGTAAATCTTCGGCAAGAGACATCATTAGATCGATATCAAAACCAACCAGCTGACCCTGCTTATTGTAAAATGAAAAAGGCAGGCTGTCTTCATGTACACCTATTCTAATAATTCCCCGTTGACGAATCCTTTCTATTAAGTGCTGACCAGAACCCAGTGCGACCGGGTTAGGAATGGATAGACTGGAAACTGTGTGGGGAACACGCTGATTTAATAGCTGCATAGACAGGATTTGCGTTTCTGGATGCTCAGTGCTGTGTTGTTGTTCAAGAAAAGCACGGATTCCCAGGCTAACGCAAAAAAATAGTATAAAACAAATCAGTCCATTGCGGATTAGGGCTGGCCAGTTGACTTTAAACATACCCATCATCAGCGCAGTGGTTAAAATGGTAAAAGTCATTAAGTGCATTGCACCTGCAACGTCTGCGGTACGCCCACAGATCACCCCAACGGTTATGAATAGATTAAAAATATCTTCGGGGATCTGGTATAAATCGAGTAGAAAGGGGATGCTGATAATCAGCTTGCCAAAATTTAAAAACAGGCCAACAATGAGCATCTCCGGGTAGTCAAGAAAATCCAGGGGTTTATCATAAAACCAGGCCGCAAAGGCAACAAAAACCAGACTGAGAATTTTCCCCATATCAGGGAATGGGTAAGCGAGTGGCAGCACTAAATCCGGGATGCGGGCATGTCTGGATTGAGTGGTCACATGTTCGTGAAATAAGCGGTTTACCCCGGCAACAAGTAATGGAATAACGGCAAAGACACTACCAATCACAAAGACAGTTAATAGGGCATTTCTTGATTCCCGAAAAATTTGCCGGTAACTAAAGGGTGTGCAACTGCTGATTAGTAAGGGCAAGACCAACAGGGTAACTAACGCGACGGCGGCAATTAACATTAACACGTAAGCCTGAACCCGCCCAAATTGCTCTAAAGTGAGGGTACCAGCCGCACTGGCCGCAATGCCAAATATACCGATAGGAGCCAGCATAACCACAAAGCTGTTAACTCGTATCAGGATTTTAGTGACATGATCACAATATTCTAATAAAGGCTGGTGTTCTTTATAACCAATACAAGCCGTACCAAACATGATGCTAAACAAGACCACTGCGGGCACAGCATTTTCAGAGAGAGACTGAAAAAGATTGGCAGGAATAAATAGTTTTAGAAAATTTATTTTTGCTGAACTTTCGACCAGTAAAGAGCTGAAAAATGCAGCATTATCAACTTTGGGTAAAGCCATAGACATAGCCCAGACGCTTAAAGCACCTATCAGCCATAGACCTAAGAGTACCAGAACACCTTGCCGGGTCAGTAGCTTGGCTTCAAAGGCGTTGAGTCGACCTATATTCGCTATCAAAGCAAACATGATATAGGGCAGGACGGTCATTTGTAAGAGACCGATATAACTATCCCCCAGAATCTGTAATTTACTTGCTGGTTCACCGACTAATAAGCCAAAGACAATCCCGGCTATTAGACTGCTAATAATAAATTTGGTAGAGCCTAAGTGTTTGTTATGCGGAGTGTGTTTGATATATGAGTCAATCATTAAATAATTCCTGATTGATAATAGTCGTTTTTCTGGCTAAATCGGTGAATTTTCATTATTTTTACAGGAAAGTGTACCATGCGTTCATTTCGACTAGAACAATCCGGTAAAGAAATTACATTTCATGCGGGTGTTGTTCTTATTGGCGCAGCCATCACAAAATTCACCTCTTTAACAAAATCCATTGACTTTGCCCTCCCTAACAATACAATCATTCACCTGCGAACCACAAGCAAAGCAGAAACCAGACTAAAACAAATATACACTGTTTTGAACGTTAACCCGACCCAATAGGAAAGTTTAAAACGATCGTTGATATGAAATCTGTAGTGCCAACTGGTTGCCAGTTTATACAGTTCCTCTACCTGAAATTACAGTGATTGCAAAATTTTAGCCGCCATCTGGCTATAATTATTGCTATAATATGCGGTTATCAAAATATATATTAATTTGGCTTTACAAGCCTGAGTTATGTAGAAAATCACTAGCCGATAAATTGATTTATCAGCGATACAGACGTATACACGGACACCATGTCAGAATTTGCCAAAGAAATTACCCTAGTTAATCTCGAAGACGAGATGCAGCAATCGTATCTGGATTACGCTATGAGCGTTATCATAGGTCGGGCACTCCCGGATGTTAGAGATGGTTTAAAACCGGTTCATCGCCGTGTTTTATACGCGATGAATGTCCTGGGTAATGACTGGAATAAGGCGTATAAAAAATCAGCGCGTGTGGTCGGGGATGTCATCGGTAAGTATCACCCGCATGGTGATACAGCAGTTTACGATACGATTGTACGTATGGCGCAGCCATTTTCTTTGCGGTATATGCTGATCGATGGTCAGGGTAACTTTGGTTCTGTCGATGGCGACTCTCCCGCTGCGATGCGTTATACCGAAGTGCGTATGGCAAAAATTGCGCATGAAATGCTGGCTGATTTAGACAAGGAAACTGTTGATTTTAATGCTAACTACGATGAGTCCGAGTCTGAGCCTGCTGTGTTACCGGCTAGGGTTCCCGCCTTATTAGTCAATGGCTCCTCGGGAATTGCGGTGGGCATGGCCACCAATATTCCGCCACATAACCTGGGTGAAGTGATTAGTGCCTGCCTGGCGCATATAGATAACCCAGATATTACCATCCGGGATTTAATGGAATATATTCCTGGCCCAGACTTTCCGACAGCCGGTATTATTAATGGTGTTTCAGGTATTTATGATGCCTATTGCACGGGGCGCGGGAAAGTTTATATCCGTGCACGTAGTCATGTCGAAGATTATAATCAGGGTACACGCCAGGCAATTATTGTTACCGAATTACCTTATC
>JAUXBW010000001.1 GCA_030619185.1 Methyloprofundus sp. | reverse complement strand
ATGAAGATGTTTGACAATGGCTAGGGTTGAAATATCTGCCCTACAGACGAGATATATCAGAGTTAACTCGACATAGTTTAGTCGGTGCCCTGAAATGGGATTTCACTTCGGTATTGGTTAATCTGGCAATGAAGGATCAGGCTTCGGTTAATCTCCAAGATCCCACACGAAAATGTGACACTATCAGCCACCTGACGATCTATTGCAGTTCTTGCAAACGCTGTAACTATGCAGAGAACACCGCCAGCTTTGCACACAGCGGAACTGGGCTTGCGAGTGATTTCAAGTAGCAACTCTACATAGTTTCATACTCTGCATAGCGGCCAAGAGCGGACGTATACAATTTACCCTGTTAAGATGTATTTTGGTGAAAAAAGGATTTCCTATTTTTTAAAATTCAACTGGAGAGTGTTATCCCGTTTAGAGTTATTGAGTTTAAGTTGTATTATTGATATTTGTTTGATGCTTGAGTGTATGATATGCGTGTCGGGATAATAACTTGTCATGTCATGTGCAAAATAATCATGTGGCGATGTGTGGTTGGTAAAATGAGGTAGATATATTTATGAGTGACATGGGAAAGAGATTGGTTGACAAAATCAATCATGGAGTTAGTAGATTATCGCCAATATCACGGAAATTATATTTCTCTTTGTGTGATGAATTTCTCTCGCGTCATAAAGGTGAAACAATAACTACATCCATGCGCCAATATGCAAAACACATTGGAATAAAGCCACAAGGAATTACAGATACAATTAATCAAATAGAAAGTGCATTCAATGAAATACACTCAAATACGTTTCAGCAATATAAGTACGAATTTGTATCTAGAACAAAAGAAGATGATGTTTCATTAGTTGTTTCACGTGTAAACAATATGGCTGAAATCAAGAGTGCAATGGAAATTATTGAAAAAGAACCGGCCGATGACCATACATACCATTAACGTACTAGGAATTCAGCGATAGCATATAACAAGGCAAATTCAGCAGCCCCCCCCCCAAAAAAAAGCGCTGTTATCCCGACTCTAGATATAACTTTTGACTGTCAGAAATGGGTCGTTATGAGTCAGTCAATTATGATAGCCTCTTACGCTTTACAGTTCTGTCAGTATTAATCTAAATCACTTGATTTTTTCAACACACTTTCAGAGGGACTTGCTGGCTTAATGCTTTTTTGCCTCTCTTCAGCGTTGCAAAAACAGTTACATAGAGCGAATGCGTCTGTTGTCGCACCCCATACCAAGTACGGGGCAAGCTTTGAAGATGAACAATAATCCTGCGTAATTTGGACTACTCTTTTCTGACAATCACCTAAAGATACGCCCTGGCATTTTTTTAAAACCACCAGAAAACTTCCTCAGGGTAACAACACAATCAATTCGCGAGAAACTAACATGATGCAAGCTGGAATAATTGGCTTAGGCAACTCGCAACAAATAACCCACCCACCTTACTGGTCTTTTTGTCCGTCTTCTGCGTTGTAGAAATAGTTTCGTAGCTAGCTATGCGCCTATTCCTACGCCTTAAAGACAAACAAAAATCCTGCGCAATATGGGTAGGTTATTTATTGCGCGTTACCTAAGGTTTAATTATGCGTAACAATAAAATATATCATGTTAAATCTGAACCAATACTTTACATATCAGCACACTTTCAGAGGGGCTTGAGCTTGTGGTATATTATTTTCTGCCAATCACCTAAATTCGGGTTTTATTTAGCTTAAGCCTCATCAAAAAACAACTTTTCTTCTAAAGTCTTCCCTTGGCTTAACTGGCGATATTGCCAGTTATTATCGTTTATACAGCTAATGATTTTTACATCCATCTTTGCCTCTATTGCAGAATTATATTTGATAATAAGCTCATTTTTTTGTGGGTTAGATATACCAACAATACCTGAAATTTGCTTAAATTTGGCAAGTACCTCAGTTATTGGGCAAGGCTCCATTTGCAAGGTAAGAAAACGGGTAGGCTGATCGGCTGCGGATGCATTTAACTGCATTGTGTTCATCATGCCTTTGTCTAACAATAATATTTGCTGGCATAAACGACCTAGCTCAGTTAGGTCATGAGAACTGATAATGAAGGTTGTCGCAGGTGATAACTCGGCAATAATGGAGCGAATTTTGCGCGTGTTAGCCGGGTCTAAGCCAGCAGTGGGTTCATCTAGAAGTATGAGTTCTGGTTTGCCAATTAAGGCTTGAGCGATAGCGGCGCGTTTTGCCATGCCGTGACTCAGTGCACCTGGTTTTTCCTTTAGTGAGTCTTGAAGTGCAACTGCTTCGAGTACCCTGCTTGCTTCAAGTTGAGCCTGTTGAGCACTTAAACCTTGTAGGCGTGCATAAAAGCTAAGTTGCTCACCTATGGTAAATGTCGGGTCTAGTTGTGCATCCTGAGGCAGAGCAGCAACCCTGCCGCTAAGTGCTGCAGCACCAGGTCTATGCCCATATAAAGTTACAATACCCGAAGCGTTTTGTAGAAAACCACAAAGAATACTTAGCAAAGTGCTTTTACCTGCACCATTTGGGCCGACTAAGCCAATTGGCTCGGCTGTTGTAACCTCAAAACTGATATTGCTTAAAGCTACTTTGCCAGCATAGCTATAATCGAGCTTGTGGCATTTTATAATGGGAGACTTCATAAGTTTTGCCTGCGCATGATCCAGCGCCCTATGCTCAGTAGCACAAAGGTTTGTAGTAAGGGAATATAAGCTAATTGTAAGGTTTGCCATTCTGCAAGCTGGGACAATGCAGACATTTGGTAGCCGGGAATGAGTAATTTCAGGTTATTCAGTGCCGGTAGATAAGAGGATAACAGGCTGATGATTCCGGCCAGAAAACTCCAGATTAAAATAGCCCAGACGGTAGCTTGTCGAGCAGATTGAACCGTGGCTGATAATGCGGCCATCATGGCAGTAAAGGGAAGTAAGGCGATGAACAGACTAAGCCATATTGCGCTAGCACTATCAAGTGCAATGGGTAGTAAGCTAGCATCTCGATAAAGTATGAGTGCCAGGGTACTTAATAAGCTGGCGAATATTAGTAGTGCCTGGGTTAGCATAATACCGGAAAATCGGCCAAAGAACAGGCCGTCTCTGCTTACGCGCAGACAGAGAAAACGTAGGGTACCTCGCTCTCTATCCGAACAAGTCTGATCTGCAGAAATCATGACCGCAAGCAAAGGAAATAAAATCAGCGAAAAATGCCAGTACACGCCAAGTTCGGGTATTTTCCAGTTCAGTAATGAACCAAAACCAATAAACTCAAAAAAACCTTTACCTTCGAGTGTGTGCTGTTGCTGGCCAAGAAAATCAGCAGCAAAGCGAATGGGATATAACAAAATAAAATACCAGATTAATGCAAATGTAATCAGGTATAGCAGGCCTTTACGGGTAGAAAATAGCCTTTTTAGTTCAAATTGGCAGATGAGCGAGAGGTGCTTAAGGAAACCGGGAGACATAATTTTTCCTATTCTAGTTTTTAGGTGATTTTTTTAATGCTGAAAGTAAAATTATTTTTTTTATTTTAATAGGAAATGTATTATAAGTGTAGGTAGGAATATTATTTTTCCGAGGCAAACAGTGACTAAATATTATATCGGTTTATCGATTACTTATCATGATCCCGCATTGGCCATCGTCAATGACCAGGGAGACGTGCTGTTTGCCGAAGCAACAGAACGCTATTTACAGAGTAAACGTGCTTTAAACTGCCCAGCGGATCCTTTGTTGCATGTTCAGGCATTATTGCAACAATATTGCCCCGATGCGGGCGAATTTGTTATTGCCAGCAATTGGCGCAAAAAACGCCCTTTATATGAGAACATAGTCGCCGCACTAGGGTGTTTAACGGCTGCCGGACTGAAGAAAACAGGCATTAAAAGGCTACGTTCGCCGCTGAAAAATTATCAGCTGCATCATATGATTGCCTGCCAGCGCAATAATATCAACAGTGCAGGCCTTAATCTGGCGCGTATTATTGCACAAGACTATCCCGGCTGTGCTGTATCTTTTGTTGATTATCATCACCATTTAACCCATGCCGCTACTGCTTGCTATAGCAGCCCATTTTCTGAATCTGCCTGTGCAGTGATTGATTCCTTTGGCGAAAATGGCTCTATGGGCTTTTATCATTATAAAGATCAACGCTTACAGTGTCTTTATGAAACTCGAGGTACGGGCAGTATAGGCTTTTATTATATGAAGGTCACAGAGTTATGTGGCTTTGACTGGCTTAAAGGAGAAGAGTGGAAGGTGATGGGGCTGGCTCCTTATGGCCAGCTTAATCAGGAGCTGTATGAGTTATTGAAAACTACGATTACAGTGCAAGGCTATGAATGCCTGCATCGCTCTAAGGACTTGTTCACTAGTATTGCCGCTCTGGAAAAATTCAAGCGGCACAAGGGAGATGCTATACAACTAGCGGCTGATTTGGCGTTTACCGGGCAATATTTTTTTGCAGAATTAATGACTCAATTATTGCAGCATGTACAGCAAGAGACAGGCTGCGAAAAACTGGTCCTGGGCGGTGGTTGTGCTTTAAATTCAGCTTATAATGGGCAGATAAAAAAACGTACGGATTTTAATCAGGTGTTTATACCCTCTGCTCCTGCCGATGATGGCACGGCACTGGGAGCCGCCTGGCTTGCTTTGCATCATGATCAGCCTAAATTGGCGTTTACGAATTCGGCCATTAAATCGCCTTACCTGGGGGCAACAATTTCGGATACGGACGTTAAAAATTTAATGCAATATAATCGTGTGCTTGATATACAGTATTTGCCGGAGAATATTTGTACAATAACAGCTGAATTACTGGCAAAAGGTCAGTTAATTGGCTGGATACAAGGCAGGGCGGAATTTGGCCCGCGCGCATTGGGTAATCGTTCAATTTTAGCTGATCCCTGCTTTGCTACGACTAAAGATAAAATTAATCAACAAGTAAAATTTCGCGAAAGCTTTCGACCGTTTGCACCGTCAGTATTGCATGAACATGCAGATGAGTTTTTTGAATATTACCATGAGTCCCCGTATATGGATAAGACCTTACGTATTCATGATGCTATGCAAGCAAAGATAGCCGCTGTCTGTCATATCGATGGCACAGGACGATTGCAGACAGTTAAGCAAGAATGGAATCCGCGTTTTTATCAATTGATCAGCTGCTTTTACCAGCAAACCCGGATTCCTGTGTTGCTTAATACCAGTTTTAATGTCATGGGCAAACCACTGGTGCATACGCTGGATGATGCGCTTGGCGTTTTTTTAAACACCGGTCTGGATGCCCTGGTAGTTAATGATTATTTAATTCGTAAGCCACGTAATGAATAACTGTATGCACGCCTTTGATCCCGCCTTGGGAGAATTATATACCCGGCAGTTTAAGCGAGAAATAGAGGAGTGGGAAAATAAGGAGATAGACAGTCGACAACTGTTTTATCAGTTGAATCAGCCGGGGAAATATTTGCATGTCATGCCGGGTGCTTATGCTTTTATAGTTCAACAGCTAAAAAAACTAGAGGCTGTTTATTTGCCTTTAGATATTAATGACAGTACCGAGCGGGCTATTGCCTCTTTAGTTGCGCCGCAAATCTCTTCTTTATCTGCGCAGTTGCAGACTGAGGATCACTTGTCTGCAGGTATTCATCAGATAGCTGCAATCCAGCTAACCCAGGCTTGCTGGTTACAAAATATTCCCCAGGTTTCCTGTAGCCAGATGGAAACGGCTGTGCAACTTTTGTCACTTTATTTGCAGTTTGTAGGCGCGGGGCGCAAGGGCTCTAATTTACAGAGTTTATACCGTTCGCTTTTGCTGGCCAGCGGGCAAAACATGCCTATCCTGCACAGTTATGAGTACAGCCAGCAAGCTGGGTTGATGACGGGCTTGTTTGATGGTGCCGCCCTGCAACTTGCTTTAGCCCGTTTTCCCAGAGTGTTATTGCCTGAAATTCTTGGCTTTACGCTGGCTTATTGTCAGTTACCTACTTTGCTGGAGATCTGTTTTCCAGATCAGCAACGGGCATTTTCCTTTTATAAGATTCAGAAGCAGCAAGTGCAACAACAGTTGCTACCTTTGCGCGCTTGTATAGCGAGTTATCTGGATTTATTTCCTGAGCAAAAACAGTCGCTCTGGCAACGTATACAAGCTGGCTTCTGGCTATATCACCAGCAAATGCTGCAAGGCAGGGACTGCCTGCAAAAAGGTTTGTACAACCCCCCGTCTGTACAGCAGGCAGTAGCCCAGCTATTGCAGCAAAAAGCAGTCGCAGCGATTGGCCATCATCAGAAAATTCAGTTACAAGAGAAGACCCTGGACTCGTGGTTTGCCGATCTACCAGGAAATAGCAGCGAATTCTTATTAGCATTAAATCAATCGGGATATGTGAATCAAAAAAATCCGGAGGATAGCCGACTGCTTAAGTTGTTTGAGTTTAAGGGGCCTATGTTTGGCGTGCTTGACCCGTCTGAATTGGATATTATAAAAAAATGGTTGCATAGGGACGAGAATTCAACAATACCTGAGTCTGACTTGTCTTTTGACTCCACAGTCGCGCCAGAACAACAGTTGCGTAGCCAGCTATGCGCCTGTAATTCTAACACGGCTGTGAAGCCAAAATCCTACGCCATACTTTCGGGTATTATTAAACCCTCGTCCCATAGTGGGCTTAATGAAAGCTCTGCGAACCCTATTGATACCCAGAAGAAAACATTGCTAACGGGTGTCAAACAAGCACAGCCAGGCAAGCTGCTACATAAAAAATATGCAGCACTAAGCAACAGAGAGTTGTATTACTATCTGCTTAATGCGGATCTGTTTCCTGATGTATTGCCTGTTGCCCGGGCACAAGTGCGTAACAGATTAAGATTACGTACATTGTTTAACCCGCTTCCCTTTAAGCACTACAACCATCAACAATTCGATGTTTATATAGACACTATTTACCAACAGGAAGTTAACGCATATCAGCCCTTGCAAGGTAAACCAAAAATTTCTAAGGAGGCGTATATCTGGGGGCTAGAGCAGATAGCACCGGTGATATTGATCGACGGTTGCTGGTTACAAAATAGCCTGGCATTGAAAAATGTAAACCCTGATATTTGTGATATTTTGTTTAAGATATATTGTGATGAGATAGGTAATGGTCGATTGGAACAAAATCATCCTTATATCTTTCAGCAACTATTAGAGAGTTTGTCGATTCAGCTTCCTCCGGTACACAGTGAAGCTTTTGTTAAGCATTCGGGATTTATTGATAGTGCATTTGATCTGCCGGTTTATATGTTGGCGCTGTCCAGTTTTAGCGTGGAATTTTTACCAGAATTATTAGGTCTAAATATGGCTATCGAATTAAGTGGCCTGGGTAATAGTTATATGCGCCTGGTCGATGACTGGAATTACTGGGGCATTGATCCGAGTATTGCCAATATTCATATCTCTATTGATAATGCCGCATCAGGACATACTTTTCAGGCAAAAAATGCTATTAAGCTGTATATGGATGAAATGATACATAATACGGCTGACCGTACACTGCTAGACAAACACTGGCGACGAATCTATAGTGGTTATACGTCATTACGTTTTGTGGGTGGGCGTTTCAAACTGGGCTTGCCAATTTGGTATTTAATCTATAAGTTTACAGGTCAGGGTAAGTGAGATGGGAATAATTAATCCTGATTGTTTTTTTCTACTATGGCGGTGAATTGTACGTAATCAGGTATCCCTAATTGAGTTTGGATGCCCCCATATCTGTTTTTGTGCGAAGTATATGACTTGAATTCAAGAAAAACGACGTTAATAAATACACTCACGTTAATCTACGAGGTCGGCAATGTTTGACCCTTTAAAATACTTAAGCAGCTTTTTTTTACCCTGCTGTGTACTCTGGTTTTTATACACTGGGCCGCATGATGCTGTTATAGCACTAGCCTGGACTCTACCGCTATGGTTATTGATTGTATTGGACTGGTTAAGCCCAAAGGTTAAGCCTGGGAGCAAAAAAAAGCGCGTTACAGCCGGGTTTTACAATGCTATTTTATATGGGCTGGCTTTGCTGCAATTACTGATTATCAGTTTAATGCTCATTTATGCCACTCATCTGCAATGGGATTCACTAGCTGAAATAGCGACTTCTAGTGTCAATTTGATCGTGGTAAGAATTCTCGTGGGTACGACTTCAGGCAGTTCAGCACTTATTGTTGCGCATGAATTAATACACAGAAGACAGTGGCATATGCAACAATTAGGCAAGGTATTGTTATATACCGTCTGTTATGAGCATTTCCTTATTGCCCACCTGCGAGGCCATCATTTAAGTGTCGCAACGCCAGAAGATATTGCCACGGCTAAATTGGATGAAGACTTTAAAGTGTACTGGAAAAGGGTACTTATCGGTCACTTTAAGTATGCCTGGAATTCAGAACTTAAGCGGCTGGGCTTAGAGCAATCCCCTAGATATCATTATCAGATGTTAGCTAATTCGGTCTTACAGGGGGTCATTGTCGAGTGCACTCTGCTGGTGCTGATAATGATTGTTTTTGGCTGGGCTGCTGCGTTTATTTTTCTATACCAGGCACTTGCTGGCGTGCGTTTACTGGAAACCATTAATTATTATCAGCACTGGGGACTGGAGCAGGGCAAGGCCGAAAAAACGCTGGCCTGGGTTAATCAATCCAGTTTAACCGAGTACGCGCTGGTTGGCCTGGCAAATCATATCGGGCATCATCAACAAGCGAGGCGTTCATTCCATGAAGTTCCTTATTCAGACCAGGGTCCCAAAATGCCTTATGGGTATTTTGTGACCAATCTTTGGGTTAAATTGAACAATGCATCCTATCGCCGAGTGTCAGCGAGTATACTGAAAAGATATTTGCACTAGGCCAAGAACATGAATCTAACACAACTCCATCCACTGTTGACCTTGCCAAACCTGCTTTCAGGTATCCGGTTTATTACCGCCCCTATCATGTTATATCTGGCATGGAATGGCTACGGCCTAGCTTTTATGGCGGTACTGGCCTTCGCATTTCTGACGGATATGCTTGATGGCTTGGCTGCACGCCTTACAGGACAAGTGACTCCATTTGGTGCTAAGCTGGATACCTGGGCTGATTTAGCGACTTATTTGACGATTGGTTTTGGTACCTGGTGGCTATGGTCGGATATTGTTCATCGCGAGGACCTCTATCTATATGGGATTATCGCCTGCTACCTGATTCCTGCTATCTTGGGGTTGATTAAATTTGGCTCATATCCCAGTTACCATACCTGGGGCGTAAAGGTCGCTGCTGTTTCTCTTGGTGCGTCACTATATCCTTTGTTTCTCGCTGATATCGCCTGGCCACTGCAAATTTCCGTTTTTATTTATACGCTTGCGGCCATTGAGGAAGTCGCTATTACCTTCTGCTTAAGTCAAGCACAGTCGAATGTAAAAACTATCTGGCATGTTTTGCAGAATGATTAGTTTATGATTGTTTTTCATCTCCCTTAAGTAGCACAAAGCCTAAGAGCAACAAAAAACCAAAGGCAACGAAAACCAGTATTTTAATAATAGGAAAGCCCACTAAAAACAAAAAACGCTGGCTATTATTTATACTCGGTTCTAATTCATCGGATTGTAATGTCACCTGCATGGCGTATAGCCCTGGCGTAGGAATTGTGTGTGCAATAGTCAGAGTGTTGCTTGTTTGTATAAGTGTTTGCTTAAAGGCATTATCATAGTCGAACAGGATATCCCAGTACGATTCGACGGCTAGCAGACTTAGGTTTAGTTCGCTATTGTTCATTTGCAAGCCGGCATGGGGGTCGAAGGTAAAAATAACCTCACCCGTAGCAGGAAACAAATGACAAAAATGCTTACCACCCCCTATTTTTGATTCTGATTGAAAGCCACCCAGGCGTAATTTCATACCCGCTAGATGTACAAAGCAATTATCACCATGGTCAACCCCCGCATGAGCATAGATTTTGGGTGTGAAAATGAGGTTTAAGATGAACAGGGTAATAATAAGGAAGAGCGAGCGATTAGGCATTGATGTATTGGGTGATCTAAAAATCTAATAAATGGGTACTTAATAATTGTCGGGTTACGTTTTTTCGCTATGCTCAAAAATATTTCCCAATATCGGATGATTATTTATTTCCAGCTCCCTTAGCTGAAAAGTGCATTTTACCGCCTTTTGAAATTTTCATCGTGCATTTTTTAAAATACATTTGCTCATGGTAGAATGATCGGTTACTTAAATACTTAAGCTTTTTGCATGAATTCACATTTGTCGCAGCTATACCCTTATCCTTTTGAGCGGTTAGCGCAGTTAAAGCAGGGCATTATTCCACCCGCAGATAAAGCGCATATCGCTTTGTCAATCGGTGAACCAAAGCACGCGACTCCCGTTAGTAATGCTTTAATAAAGCATATGACAGCACTGGGCAGCTGCCCAACAACTAAGGGCTTGCTAGAATTAAAATTTTTATTAACTTTTTAAAGATAGAAAAATAATGAACCAATTAGAAAAAATAATTAATCAGGCTTTTGAAGATCGTGCCGAAATATCTCCAACCACAGTTTCTGATGAAGTACGCAACGCAGTTAAAGAATCGATTAATTTACTCGACTCAGGTAAAGCTCGGGTTGCTGATAAAGACAGTGGCGAATGGGTGGTTAATCAGTGGTTAAAGAAGGCTGTTTTGCTGTCATTCAGAATTAACGAAAATCGTGTCATGGATGGGGGCGCAACACGTTACTACGATAAAGTGGAAACTAAATTTGCCTCTTACACGCCTGAAGATTTTGCTGAGGCGGGTGTGCGTGTGGTACCTAATGCTGTTGCGCGTCATGGATCTTATGTTGCTCCTGGCGCGATTCTAATGCCTTCGTATGTCAATATTGGTGCTTATGTGGGTAGCGGTACTATGGTCGATACCTGGGTAACAGTGGGTTCATGTGCGCAAATTGGTAAAAATGTACATTTATCAGGCGGTGTGGGTATTGGTGGTGTTTTAGAGCCATTACAGGCAGGCCCGACAATTATTGAAGACAACTGTTTTATCGGAGCACGTTCAGAAATCGTGGAAGGCGTTGTAGTTGAAGAAGGCTCGGTTATTTCTATGGGCGTTTATATCGGCCAGAGCACAAAAATCTTTAACCGTATGACCGGTGAAATTACTTATGGTCGTATACCTGCAGGTTCGGTTGTCGTTTCTGGTAACCTACCCTCAAAAGATGGTACTCACAGCTTGTATTGTGCCGTTATCATTAAACACGCTGATGAAAAAACACGCAGTAAAACCGGGATTAACGAATTATTACGTGATTAATATTTAAAACGTAGCTGTAGAAGCTGTCTTTAGCCGCGAAGGCTTAATATTGCGTGCGACAGGCTTTTACAGCACAGAACACGAGTATAAGAGCAGGACATGTGTTTTGTCTACGTTCTATCAGTACAATTCGCGGCTAAAGGCCGCTCCTACACCAGTGCAGCACAAGCTTTTTTACTTTTAGGATAGCCCAATGTCAGATTCACTTTCGAGTAATGCCATTATCTATGCAATTCTTTCACTCAACAGTGAAGTTGCTTTGCAAAAAGAATACCTGGATTCTCCGGATGTACTACCCGAAGAACGGGAAAATGAAGCAGGAATTCTGGATGATTTAGAGCAGGCTTTTATGGAGTTTGTCGATTTTTACAAGTCTTGTCGTAAACAAGATAGCTCATTACCTGAGTTGGATGAGTTGCTAAATAGTCCGCTCTAGCTACTTTTAGACCAATGCTTATGCGTTATTTGTTGCAAAGCATGCTTTTAATCTGGCTTGTCTGCTCGCCACTACCGGGCTTTGCTGTGCAAAATGCAGGGCTAGATGGTCATGCAGCTAAGCAATTGCTTACAGCTGAAGAACAACAATATCTGGAAAAAAAGCAGCAACTCACTATGTGTGTTGATCCTGACTGGATGCCTTATGAAAAAATAGCACAAGGCCAGCATATTGGTATGAGTGCTGATTTTCTACGTTTATTTGCCAGTAAATTAGCTATTAAGATAGAGGTCGTACCTAGTCGTACATGGCTAGAGTCACTAAAGCTGGGTGAACAGCGACAGTGTGATATTTTTTCTTTAGTTATGGCCACCCCTGAGCGTAGGGAATTTCTTGATTTTACAGAAGCTTACCTAAGTTTTCCCTTAGTCATCGCGGTTGCTTTTCAGCAAGATTATATCAATGAGTTAGAAGATGTTCTGGATAAAAAACTGGGCGTGCAAAAAGGTTACGCTTATGCTGAATTGCTACGTTTACAATATCCAGCGATTAAGCTGGTTGAGGTAGAGAATTTAGCTGAGGGCTTAGATAGAGTGAGTCGTCATCAGTTATACGGCATGCTTGGCTCATTACCTGATATCAGCTATGCTTTTCAAACCCAATATATTGGGGAACTGAAAATTGCCGGGAAATTAGCGCAACAGGCGAGCTTGGGAATCGGCACACGTAACGACGAGCCCTTATTAGTGGATATTTTTAATAAAGCGATTGCCCAGCTAAGTGCGCAGGAACGCCACGATATTATTAATGACTGGATCGCGATTGAATACGTATCAGCCGTTGATTATACCCTTTTGCTAAAGGTGGCCAGTATTCTAGGGCTGATCTTTGCCTTTTTCTTGTATCACTACTGGCAGCTTAGAAAATGTAATGACCGCCTAAGGCTTTTGTCTGTGACAGATAAATTAACCCACCTGCATAATCGCCTGAAGCTGGATCAGCAGCTTGATGAAACCTTGCATGTGGCGCAACGTTATCAACATGTATTTAGTATTCTTTTGATAGATATAGACCATTTTAAGCTTATTAATGATGAATATGGACACCTTATTGGTGATCATGCGTTACAAGCACTGGCGCAATTATTGAAGAGTAATATTCGTGCTGTTGATACGCTAGGCCGGTGGGGGGGGGAAGAATTTTTAATTATTTGCCCTGAACAAACAGTTGAGGGCGGTCGCCAGCTAGCTGAAAAGTTACGTGCGATTATTGAACAACACACATTTGAATATTTTTCTCATTTAAGTTGTAGTTTTGGTGTTGCAGCTTATACACAAGACAAAAATGCTGATGACTTGCTAAAAAGAGCGGATGATGCACTTTATAGAGCAAAAAATCAGGGACGTAATCAGGTTTGCATTCATATATTATGATTATTTTATACGGTATAAAAAATTGCGATAGCGTGAAGAAAGCACGTTTGTGGTTAGATAAACATGCAATAGCTTATCAGTTTCATGACTATCGCGTAGATGGACTCAGCTCTGAGCAACTCGCTGTTTTTATAGAGCAGGCAGGCTGGGAAAGTCTGTTAAATAAACGCAGTACCAGTTGGCGGCAGCTGACGGATGCACAAAAAACAGATTTAGATGCAAGCAAGGCCGCTAGCTTGATGCTAGAAAATCTCACTTTAATTAAACGTCCGGTTTTAGTGAACGGCGAACAACTCTTTATTGGTTTTAACACAGAAAATTACCAGACTTTATTATGAGCGATAGCTTAACTTTATTGCAAGAACTTATTAGCCGTGAATCGGTAACCCCCGAAGATGCTGGCTGTCAGGATTTATTAACCCAGCGTTTGGGAAAATCAGGCTTCAAAGCCGAACAACTGGATTTTGGTGATACTAAAAATCTATGGCTAAAACGTGGTAACAATAAACCTCTTTTTGTTTTTCTGGGGCATACCGATGTTGTTCCCACAGGGCCGTTGAAGCAATGGGATTCAGCACCGTTTACTCCCACGATTCGTGAGGGTCGCTTATATGGTCGTGGTGCAGCAGATATGAAAGGTGGGATTGCCTGCTTTGTCACTGCAGTTGAGCGTTTTGTTGCTCAATACCCGGATCACCAAGGGGCAATAGCAATGATGATTACCAGTGATGAAGAAGGCCCTGCGACTGATGGGGTGGTTAAAGTCATCGAAGTATTAGAACAGCGCAATGAAAAAATTGATTATTGCCTAGTCGGTGAGCCTTCAAGTGACAAGCAAATAGCTGATGTTATTCGTGTAGGTAGGCGTGGTTCTTTATGCGCTAAATTAATTGTAAAAGGTATACAGGGGCATGTGGCTTACCCTGAAATAGCCAATAACCCGATTCATGGCTTTGCGTCTGCATTACAGGCATTAACTCAGGAAGTCTGGGACCAGGGTAATCAGTTTTTTCCACCAACCAGTTTACAGATATCCAATATTAACTCGGGAACAGGTGCGGAAAATATTATTCCTGGCGAGCTAGAGTTGCAATTTAATTTACGTTTTTGTACTGAATTAGATGAAACTACTATTAAGCAACGTGTGCTAGAGATATTTGACCGCTTTGATTTTGATTATGAGATCAGCTGGCGTCTGTCTGGAAACCCATTTTTAACCACAGGTGGTGAGTTAATTGAAGCGGCTCATGTAGCCATTAAAACTATAACTGGAATCGATACGCTGGATGATACCGGTGGTGGAACATCAGATGGACGATTTATTGCCCCGACAGGAGCGCAGGTGATTGAGCTAGGGCACTTGAATGAAAGTATTCATAAGATTAATGAAAATATTCCTATTGCAGATTTAGAGCCGTTGTCAGATATTTATGAGCAGGTGTTAATAGAATTGTTAATTAAAGGTTAAACCCTATATTAAGTAATGAACATTAAATATTATTCCAAAGCAACCTATTTATTGTACGCAAGCGGACAATAAATCTGTTAATTTTTTATGAATACCAGAAAAATTTGTTTAAGCTTGAGTGTGTTGTTACTGTCTACAACGACCTATGCACAACCTATACAATTAACTAATGGTGATACATTAGAAGTTGAATTGATCCATCAGTCAGGTACAACTCTTACTTTTTCTCACTCTGTGTTAGGAGAGCAAACCATTGATAAAGCTAAAATTAGCAATTTGCAAGAGTTAAATCTTGAAAAGCTTAATATATTAACTGAAATAGAACTTAAAAAACTTTTAAAAGTGAAAATTGCACAAGCTGAAGTTTTAATCGCTAAAGACGGACTGGTTGCTGCTGAAGGTAAGCTCATAGCTGCTAAGGAAACAGTCGATAAAGCTAAAGAAGAAAACAGAAAAGGTGCTGAAGAAAAGCTCATTCTGGCCGGAGAAAAATTTACAGCTGCTAAAGAAGAACTTAAGGTCGCTGAAAAAAAACTTATAGTAGTTAAAAATGTCATGGTGGCTGAAGCAGAACTCTTAGTCGCTAAAGGTAAGGTTAAGGTTGCTGAAGCTGAGGTTAATGTTACCAAGCTTGAGGTTGAAGTCACTGAAGCAGAAGCAAAGGTTGCTGAAGAAAAACTTATTTTGGCTGGTGAAAAGTTCATAGCTGCTAAAGAAGAAGTTAAAGTCGCTGAAGATGAACTGAAAATAGTTAAAAATGTCATTGTCAGTGAAGCGGAGTCTCGGTTAGCCAAAGATCAGGTCGATGCTGTTGTAGAAGAAATCAAAGATACCAGGCTTGAACTTGATACCGCTGAAGCAGAAGAAAATATTGCTGAAGGGCAAGAGGTGATAGTAACTGAATCAGAAGCCAAAGTAGCTGAAGAAAAAGTTAAACTTGCAGGGCAACAAGTTGAAGTTGCCGAAGATAATCTCAAATTGGCTAAAGGAGAAAAGGTTAATGTTGGATTTATGGGAACTGGCTGGTTCAAGGATTGGGATAGTAGTATAGAAGTGGGTTTAAGAGGCTCATCAGGTCAATCAGTTAATGCTAACTTTCGTGCCGCTTTTAATTCTCAATATGAGGATGCGTTTCACCGTTGGAAATTCAATTCTTTTTATTTATATTCTTCAGACGATAAGATCGCTAGTGAAAGTAGAGTGAATGCCCTCTTGGTTAAAGACTGGTTTTTTGCAGAGACCCAGTGGTTTGCTTTTGCATCGGCAATGTATGACTGGGATGAGTTTAAAAACTGGAAGCATCGGTTGCAATTTTCAGTGGGTCCTGGTTATCAATTTATTAAAACAGATGAGTGGGAATTTTCTGGCAGAGTGGGTGGTACCGGTATTTTTGAGTTTGACAGAACCGTTGAAGATTCCAATAGTCCAACGGGTTATTCCGAAATAAATACTCTGGGATTTGAAGCTATGATAGGTGCTGATTTAACCTGGCATATAACGGCTAAGCAACACTTTACGCTTTCTAATTACTTTTACCCAAGCTTGAGTGATGCTGGCGAATTCAGAAACTTGACAATTGTTGGTTGGATACATGATATAGATTGGTTTGAAGGCTTAGCACTTAAGTTCGGTATACGCAATGAGTATGATACTTCTGAGACGATCAAAAATGATTTTAATTATAACTTTTCCGTGCTCTGGGGTTTCTAGTAATATACTATTCCAATAGCCAATGATTTAGAGGAGATATTGATGATCTATAGTAAAAAAAATACCAGACTAAAGCTTTTTGTAGCGAGTTTACTCGTTTTAAGTAACAGTGCCTGTTCAACTTTTAGCCCGGCTAAACCGGAGATGAGTGATGCCGAAGCATGTGTGCAGTTAAAAGCATTGATTGCTGACCATGATCAGGGTTTCAAGCAATTTAAAGGCGCTATTAAAAATACGGGTAACGTTAGAATTATGCAAATCTGGAATGCTAAACGGGTGTTTCCCTTAGCAAAAAACTGTCAGGTTTGGGAGTGGAGTACTGGCTTGACCAGTTATATCTGTGGTTGGGATGAATCCGGTGAGGATGAAGCTAAAGCCAGTTATGATAGAGGTGCTGAGCTAGTGAATCAGTGCCTGGGTAAACAATGGCATAGTAAGTTTGTACAGACTAAAAGCGGTGGCGCAAATGCTTCGTTCTACCGGGAAGGCGATAAAACTGTTATTTCAGTGCGTTATTTTAAGGAGCAGCGCACCATTCTAGACAGCTGGAAAACCACTTTATACGTAGGTGATGAAAGTAATTTAAAGGGAGAAGTACAGTAATAATTCCGTGTAGAGCGGACTGAAGTCCATTCTACGCCTGCTACTTTAGCGTGCACAGAATAACATGAGCAACTTTTTTTTGGGGGGGGGGATCTTTAGTCTGCCTTTTAAAATGCAGGCT
>JAUXBW010000172.1 GCA_030619185.1 Methyloprofundus sp. | reverse complement strand
TCCCGTACAAGGTATCTTTCACGGTAACCAAAGTCAGAGGATTTGGGATATGAGCTGTAACAAAGACCATAACCGTCTGGCAAATATTACAAAGCAGTGGGCCTTTTCCTAGAAAATCTGTCTGTCTTTCTCTCCAGCTCTTCGCTGTTAGAAGCTTTTCCTAATAGTTTATCGGTGATTGTTTTGTACGCAGTTTTAACTCGGCTGGCAGAGAGCCCATAGTGCCGTATGACATTGAGGTAATGTGGGGGAATATGGTGAACCAGTTTTCTGATGAATCCAGCAGCCCTGGTTTGCTGGATGAACGCAAGGGTTTTTAATGATAACTGGGGGCAGATACAAATAATGATAACTGGGGTAATGATAACTGGGGTCAGATACAAATTAATTGACAAGCCCTATCAGGCTATAAATGGGGTAACAACAGGGGTAACAAAATAAGATATATTTTTTATTTTGTTATAAAATAGATGCTTATAAGCATAAATGGCGGAGAGGCAGGGATT
Organism: Methyloprofundus sp.; assembly: GCA_030619185.1. Lineage (GTDB taxonomy): Bacteria > Pseudomonadota > Gammaproteobacteria > Methylococcales > Methylomonadaceae > Methyloprofundus. The sequence goes on along the minus strand of JAUXBW010000172.1, from coordinate 4,625 downwards.
CGAACCCTGGGAGGGGATAAACCCTCAACGGTTTTCAAGACCGCCGCTTTCGGCCGCTCAGCCACCTCTCCGTAAGAGCTGGTATAATACGCAATTTTCAGATAAATGAAAAGACTTTTATTAAGAAACTTTTAATATAAATTGCTTTAATTTCTATTTCAAGGATTTAGGGCAAGCTTGTACTTTTTTAGCTGTCCTTAATTGCCCTTCTTTACTGCTCTTTCTCAATACTGTGCCCTGTTTTATGAGTTAGCGTATTATAAACCTTCATAAATAAGATGGAGGACGCAAGTATCAGTGTAATCGCATTTGCATAGATAATGGCTTTGTCATCAAGATAGAGCCCATAAATGAGCCATAGTAATACACCCAAAGTAAAAGTTACGTACATGCTTAAAGACAGAGACTCGGTATCCCTGGTTTTTAATGTCATGATGGCTTGCGGTAAAAATGAACTAGTAGTGAGTGTTGCAGCCATGTAGCCTATTATTTCCGGTGTTATTGTGATCATTTTATATCGTCTTTCCTGCGGTGATGATCCTGATCCTCGACTATCTCATTAATGATTTCATTATCCGGGGTTAAATTGGGGAATACGTGCTTTTTTTCCCAGTACAGACCTAACCAGATAAAAGGAAGCGTTATCAGTAAATCAATAGCAAAATGAGCTTCCATTAAGGTAGTTAGCCCTGCTGTCATAAATAATAAGGTACCAATTAAATAATAGCGAAAACCCAGAACTATGCCGCTTAAAAACATGGTATGTGCCAGTATAATATGAATGGTTATTGCGGCAGCCAGTGCTTTCATCATCTCGGCATGCCAGGTTAAAAAAACCAGTAATATTGCAAAAAAAGCACTCCCCCAAAGAAGCAGCAGATTCTTGATTAAGTTCTGTGCCTCAAAGCCTGTCGCTAAGGCCTTGGTTTTTTCACTTAACATGGAAGAAAAAAAGAATACGGGTGACATTAACAGCCAATAGAATACCCCTGCTCTATCGGATACCTCCATAAGTATTTCGCCAAAAAAACATAATAAAATTAAACTAATGAATATTATTTCATTAATGTAGATATGGTTTAATGCAGCCGCCATATAGCCTTTTGAGTTTTTTGTTTGCTGTTCAGTCATTTAAGAACCTCTGTTATATTACTTTTGAAAATTGTTGTTTTTTTGTATTAAGGTAACGATCAAAACACATACAAATATTACGAATCAATAGGCGCCCTGCTGTTAATACATAGATGCCTTTATCATCCATACTCAGTAACCCATCCATTTGCATAGCTTGTAATGCATTTAGTTCTTGGGCAAAGTAATCTTTGAATTGAATGTTATATTGCTGTTCGATTGGTGTAAAAGATAAAGAAAAATGACAAATTAACTGTGTGATTACAGCGCGACGCAACCTATCATCGTCATTTAAGACAAAGCCTTTGAATATTGGTAATTCACCTTTAGCAATCCTGACATCATAAGCCGCAAGGTCTTTTACATTCTGCACATAACTATCAGCTACGCGACCTATCGATGTGATCCCCAGACCAATCAAGTCACAATCTGAATGGGTAGAGTAGCCTTGAAAATTTCGGTATAGTTTATTTTCTCTTTGCGCAATTGCCAGTTCATCATCCGGCAGGGCAAAATGGTCCATACCGATATAAATATAGCCTGCATCCTGTAAACGTTGCATAATCATTTGCAGAATATCCAGTTTTACTTCTGCACTGGGCATATCTGCTTCATTAATCTGCCGTTGCGTTTTAAACCGGGCCGGAAGGTGTGCGTAGTTAAAAATTGAAAAGCGGTCCGGTGCGACACTGAGAATTTTATCCAGAGTCTGCGCAAACGAGCTAACCGTTTGCAGTGGCAAGCCATAGATTAAATCAATACTGGTTGAGCGAAAACCCTCTTTTCGAGCCGCTTCTAATACGGCAAACGTCTGCGCCTCTGATTGAATACGATTAACGGCTTGTTGTACCGCTGGATCAAAATCCTGCACCCCCAAACTGATGCGATTAAAGCCTAATTCACGTAACTGCTTAATGGTGTGATCGTCAGTTGCACGCGGGTCTATTTCTATTGAGTACTCGCCACTATCATCGTCTTTTAGATTAAAATGCTCGCGTGTTGCGCTCATTAGGCGACTCATCTGCTCATAATCTAAAAAGGTCGGTGTTCCCCCACCCCAGTGCAACTGGTTTACGATGCGCTTATTATCAAATAATGCACCCTGAAGTGCGACCTCCTTAAATAAATTAGCCAGATACGGCTCTGCATGTTCCCGGTTTTTGGTAATAATTTTATTACAAGCACAGTAATAGCAAACGGTATCGCAAAAGGGGATATGAAAATACAGAGACAATGGCCCGCCACGCGCATTTGATAATGCAATTTGCTGCTTATAATCTTGCTCGCTAAAGCCATCATGTAACTCTAAAGCCGTAGGGTAGGAAGTGTAACGTGGTCCCGATTTATCGTAACGATTAATGAGATCCAGGTCGAATTTTACGGATTGATCCATAGTATTTTTCTGAGTTTGAAGCAATTTATATAACAGAAATGGCTTTTACCACCCTTTCAAATTGGGCAATCGCAGCTAAAGCCGCTGCTATGCGATAATTACAATTCGCGTGTCGCACTAAATGTAATATCCGGCCAGCGCTCTTCAGTCAGTTGCAAGTTAACCCGGCTAGACGCTAGATAAACTAGATATCCACCACCATCTTCAGCTAGATTATCGAATGCTTTCTTCTTAAATTCTTCAAACTTTGCCGAGTTATCTGAACTCACCCAACGCGCTGTTTTAATGGCAACATTATCATAAACACATTCAACATTGTATTCTGCTTTTAAGCGAAAGGCAGTGACATCAAACTGCAGCACCCCGACTGCTCCCAGAATCAGGTCATTATTCTTTAATGGTTTAAATAACTGGGTAGCACCCTCTTCCGTTAATTGCACCAAGCCTTTCTGCAATGCTTTGCTACGCAAAGGGTCTTTCAGCACCACACGACGAAATAGCTCGGGCGCAAAATAGGGGATACCCGAATATTTCAGCATTTCGCCTTCGGAAAAAGTATCACCCACCTGAATGGTTCCGTGATTATGCAGGCCAATGATATCACCGGAGTAGGCTTCTTCTATATTTTTGCGGCTGGCGGCTTTAAAGGTAATCGCATTTCCCACCTGTATTTTTTTAGCGATACGCACATGATTAATTTTCATGCCCTTATCAAATTTACCCGAACAAACTCGTAAAAATGCAATTCTATCCCGGTGGGACGGGTCCATATTTGCCTGCACTTTAAAGACAAAGCCAGTAAATTCCTCTTCCTGAGCACTGACGAATCGTTGCTCTGCTTCGCGGCCTTTTGGGGCAGGCGCATACTCAGCAAAGGCATCCAGTAATTCCAGAATACCAAAATTATTAATCGCAGAACCAAAGAAAACAGGTGTCTGAGTACCTGCTAAATAGGCTTCCAGATTAAACTCATGGCTAGCACCTTTAACCAATTCAATTTCTTCGCGTAACTCTTCTGCCTGATCACCCACCAAAGCATCTAATTCAGGATTATCCAGACCTTTAATGGTCTCACCTTGCATGATTTTTCCACCATGGGTCGCACTAAACAGGTGCACGGTATCTTCATACAGATGATAAACACCTTTAAAACGCTTCCCCATCCCTATAGGCCAGGTTATCGGTGCACAGTCTATTTTTAAAACAGACTCTACTTCATCCAGCAGTTCAATCGGTTCTTTACCTTCGCGATCCAGCTTATTGATAAAGGTTAAAATAGGTGTGGTGCGCAAACGACAGACTTCCATCAATTTAATGGTGCGATTCTCTACTCCTTTCGCCACATCAATCACCATCAATGCATAGTCAACAGCCGTCAAGGTACGGTAAGTATCTTCTGAGAAGTCCTCATGCCCTGGCGTATCCAGTAAATTCATAATAGCGTTTTTGTGCTCAAACTGCATCACCGAGGTAGTCACCGAAATACCCCGCTGCTTTTCCATTTCCATCCAGTCTGAAGTGGCGTGTCGGTCTGCTTTACGGCCTTTTACAGAACCAGCCTGCTGTATGGCACCACCAAATAAAAGCAGTTTTTCAGTTAAGGTTGTTTTTCCCGCATCGGGATGCGAGATGATAGCAAACGTACGTCGCCTTTTGATTTCATTAATAAAATTGCTATCTACCATACCCTAAAAATCCGTATTGTACTTGTTGGTTAATTTACCTTTTCGAGCAAGTGAATTGCCAGAAAAGCGTGTTATTTTACCTGATCAAAAATCTTACGTACCGACAAATTCTAATAATCTGGAAAAATCATGTTTGTCGGCAGCTCTTAGTGCCGCAATATATTGATCACGGCGCTCGCTCATGTTTTCCAATTTGTAGCCTCCTGCCCAAATAATTGTTTATGCAGATCACGCACAAACCCTTCGCTCAAAATATCGGTATACCTTTGCTTTTTCAGCCACTGCAAGCCTTCGACGATATTCGCTTGCTTCAACTGATCAAGTTCGCCTCTAGTTGCGCTAAATGTCAACCAACCTGTCGCATTTTCGTGATATTAAACTTGCTATGCAAGCATGGGGGCTTTGCCCCCAAACCC
>JAUXBW010000066.1 GCA_030619185.1 Methyloprofundus sp. | reverse complement strand
TTTTCTTTAAAGATTCGCGTAGGATGTGCTGACGATAGGAAGCGCATCAGTCACCGAAAGATGCGCTTCGTTTGCTCTGCGTGGGAATGCATAGCCCGACGCTAAGCGTCGTGAAATATAGAGCCTGAAACCCCAGTAATTTCAATAGTCGTTTAGATTATTGCCAATATCAGATAAAATTCCATAAATAGATAATTAAAGTTTGGAGAGATTAGTGAGTATTTTGTCAATTCTTGAGTTTCCTGACCCTCGTTTGCGGACTGTGGCGAAGTCTGTGGCGGTGGTTGATAAGGCGATTGAGAGCTTGGTTGATGATATGTTAGAAACCATGTATGAAGCGCATGGCGTAGGTTTGGCTGCAACGCAGCTGGATATACACAAGCGTATTATCGTGATTGATACGAGTGAAGATAAAAATAATCCGCTTTGTTTTATTAATCCCGAGATTACCAAACAGATGGGGGAAGAAGAGTCAGATGAAGGCTGTCTATCCGTGCCAGGTATTTTTGAACCAGTAACTCGTGCCGAAGAAATTACCGTGACCGCACTGGATAAAAAAGGCAAAGCATTTGAGCTAGAAGCTGGCGGCTTATTAGCGGTTTGCATCCAGCATGAAATGGATCATTTACAGGGCAAGTTATTTGTGGATTATCTATCGTCTTTAAAACGCCAGCGCATTAAAAAGAAAATGGCTAAACTTCATAAACGAGAAAAATAGATTAATGAAAATTATTTTTGCGGGAACACCCGACTTTGCAGTCCCTGCATTGCAAATGTTACTGGATTCTGAGCATGAAGTGGTTGCGGTCTATACCCAGCCAGACAGGCCAGCAGGACGGGGACGTAAATTACAGCCAGGCCCGGTTAAGAGCCTGGCACTCAGTGCAGGCATGACTGTTTATCAGCCCATTAATCTAAAGCAGGAGGCTGATATTGCTCAGTTAAAAGCACTGGATGCTGACTTAATGGTGGTTGTCGCTTATGGTCTGATTTTATCTCAAGCTGTATTGGATATTCCTAAGCTAGGCTGTATCAACATTCATGGTTCATTATTACCTCGCTGGCGTGGAGCGGCTCCGATAAATCGTGCCATTATGGCGGGAGATAAACAAACCGGAGTTACCATTATGCGTGTAGTCAGGCAACTGGATGCGGGTGATATGTTGCATAAAACGGTGTGTGATATAGGCGAGCATGAAACGGCAAGTGAGCTACATGACCGTATGCAAGTACTCGGGGCCGAAGGCTTAAGTAAAACACTGGCTTTGATGCAGGCGAATCAATTAAACCCACAAGCACAAGACGAAGCTTTGGTGACTTATGCGCATAAACTGGAGAAAAGTGAGTCAGAATTAGACTGGAACCGGTCTGCGCTTGAATTATCACGCCAGGTACGGGGCTTAAATGCCTGGCCTGTTGCACAGACAAAATTACAGGGTAAAGTCATGCGCGTATGGCAGGCTGAAGTGCTTGCTGATCAAACCGGTGCAATACCTGGTGTTATTTTACAGAGTGATAAATATATTGATGTTACAACGGGTGAGGGAGTGTTACGTTTACTGGAGATTCAGATGCCAGGAAAAAAACGTATACAGGTGAGTGATTTTTTAAATGCACATCAGGTGGCTGGGTTGCAGTTAGGTTAAAAAGTGCATTGGATAAACGATTTATTAAAAAACCTCATCCGGCAAGGTGGCTATAAATAAAGGAAAAATAAATTGAATTCTCGATTAGTGGCAGCAAATGTTTTAGTGAAGGTGCTGTCAGGCAAGTCGCTGACAACGGCACTAGAAAATGCCTGGGAGCAAGTGCCTGACGTGCAGGAAAGAGCCTTTATCCAGGCTTTGTGCTACGGCACGGTACGTCAGTATTATCGACTTGAGTTTATTCTCAATCAGCTGCTTAATAAACCGATCAAAGATAAAGACGTACAAATTAAAGCACTGGCTTTGCTGGGCCTGTATCAGTTGAACTATATGCGTGTTAAGGACCATGCTGCAGTTTCCGAGACAGTGGCGGTAATGAAAAAAAAACAGTGGGCAAAGTCACTGTTGAATGCAGTGCTAAGGCGTTATTTGCGCGAACAAGAGCAACTAGAGGCATTAGCCGACAAGCACGTTGCCTATGCACACCCTGACTGGATGATTAAGGCGGTTAAAGCTGACTGGGGGAGTGAGGCAAAGCAAATTTTATTAGCCAATAATCAGTTGCCGCCGATGACTTTACGTGTCAATACCCGTTTTTGTCAGCGTGATGTCTATTTAAATTTATTGGCAGAACAGCAGATAGCTGCCGGTGAATTAACCAACTCAGATCAGGCTATTATTCTATCTGAGCCAGTGGCAGTGGAAAAATTACCTAAGTTTGCTGAGGGCTGGGTGTCGGTTCAGGATGCAGCCGCACAATTAGCCGCACAGCTTTTAGATGTACAGGCTGGAGAGCGCGTATTAGATGTCTGTGCTGCACCTGGCGGCAAAACCGCTCATATACTGGAATCACAGCCTGAATTAAAAAGTTTGCTGGCAATTGATATTGATACACAACGCTTGTCCAGGGTACAGGAAAATTTAACGCGATTGCACCTTCATGCGGACTTGTTAGTGGCTGATGCGATACAAGCTAAAGACTGGTGGGATGGCGTGTTATTTGAGCGTATTTTACTGGATGCGCCGTGTTCCGCGCTAGGTGTTATCCGGCGGCACCCGGATATTAAATTATTACGCCGTGCAGATGATATTACCCGGTTACAAACATTGCAGCAGGAAATTTTGCAAACTGCCTGGGGCTTACTAGCTCCGGGAGGCACACTGTTGTATGCAACGTGCTCAATTTTGCAACAAGAGAATGAATTACAAATTGAGCACTTTTTACAGCAAAATAATGATGCTCAGGAAATTCCGATACAGGCTGACTGGGGGATTAAGCGGCCATTCGGACGACAGATATTAACCGGTAGCCAGTCTATGGACGGCTTTTATTATGCACGCCTGCAAAAAAAGTAAAGCACTACTACTATTAGCTTGTCTGCTGGCTGTGCTCAGTGGCTGGCAAGTTTGCCTTGCGGATGGGCAATTTGTCAAAATCAAACAGGCACAATTAAACCGGGTTGATGATAAAGCCAGGCTGAGTATCAAGCTGGATTTTCAATTAAGCCCTAGCGCGGAAGAAGCATTACACAGTGGCATCGCTTTGTACTGGGACGTTAGCATAGTGTTTAAGCAGAAACAGCACTTATGGTACAAAACCCTGTTTGCCCATACCTATCGATACAGTCTGACTTATTATACTTTGCTGGATAACTTTCGAGTGAAAGATGAGCATCAGCAGACATTCAGGCGGTTTTTCAGCCTGCGAGAAGCACTCAACTTTATGCAACATATAGAGACTGAGGAGATGCTATTATCAGACTATAACCCCAATCAATGTGTGACCACGGTGCTCAGTATTTCATTTGATAAAGAAATGTTACCCGCGCCATTAAGGCCCGTTGCTTATTTTGATAAGCAATGGGATTTGTCGACCAATGAGAGGCTGTGGTGCGAGTAAAAATTCCTTTTAGTTTTTCGATTCTGTTTTTGCTGAGTTTCATTGTCCTGTCTTTACAGTTAATGAGCTCAGCCTTACAAGACACCTCGCGGCTGGGTGATCTATATACCTGGCTACTCCTGAGTAATGTAGTGGGGACTGTGTGTCTGCTGGTGTTGGTAGGCTACAATATTTTTTCTCTGGCTCGCAGGCTGAAAAAACGCGAAGCCGGTTCTCGTTTAACCACCAATATTGTCCTGTTGTTTATAGTCTTATCTTTGGTACCTGCGGGTACCGTATTTTATTTCTCGATGAAGTTTTTACATCAGAGTATAGATAGCTGGTTTAATGTTGAATTAGATGCCGCGATGGAAGATGCGCTAGAGTTAAGCCACGCCTCGCTGCAACAGCGGGTGCGCTGGAACTTAAAGCAATCACAGCGTTTAACCGAGTCACTACATAATAAGCCCATACAGGAAATTAGTATGGAAATAGAGCAGTTACGTGAAATAGCGGCTGCTAATGAAGTGACTCTATTGTCTAAAAAGGGCAAGATTATTGCCTTTAGCGGCTTGACCCGTAGTGATATCCTGCCCAGCTTACCAGTGAGCTCCCTGTTTATACAGGTACAGCAGGGCGAAGATTTTGTGAATCTCGCCTCGGTGGATGATGGTCTGGTTGTGCAGACCATTGTTGCCATTAAGCCGGGAAAATCCCATTTTTTACAGATAGTGTACCCGGTACCAGAGCGGATTAATGATTTAACGGACTCGGTGGAATTCGCCTATGTCAGATTTCAGGAAATGACCTATCTACGCCATTCCTTGAAAATCAGTTTTTCGCTGGTTTTGTCGCTGGTTTTATTAATGAGTTTTTTAGCCGCTGTTTCGGCGGCATTTATCAGCGTACGGGGGATTATCGCACCGATACGCGATTTAGTACGCGGTACTCAAGCCGTTGCGGCAGGGTATTATGAGCAGCTTTTGCCAGCCAGGCGGCAGGATGATCTGGGCTTCCTGGTCGAGTCATTTAATGAAATGGTACGTCAGATTTCACGCGCGCAGGACGAAACGCGGCTGAGTACTCAGGAAATTGAACGCCAAAGAGCGTATTTAGAGACCTTATTAACCAGTTTAACGGCGGGTGTATTGAGTTTTGATTCGAGTTTGAATATCCGTACCGCTAACCAGGCAGCTAATATTATTCTACACGTACAAGTCATGCGTTTTTATGGGCAAGGCTTATCTGAACTAGCACAAGGTCGTCCGGATTTAATGGGATTGGTCAAGGTGGTTCAGCCCCTATTAGAAAAATCATTAGATATCTGGCAGCGTAATATCGTGGTAGAAAGCCCCGATGGGCGTAAAGATTTGTTATGTCAGGGGACACCTCTGTTTTCTACGGAAGGGGCATATATTGGTGCAGTATTGGTATTTGATGATATAACGGATCTGATACAGGCACAAAAAAATGCCGCCTGGTCTGAAGTGGCGCGGCGTTTGGCGCATGAAATTAAAAACCCGTTAACGCCCATACAACTGTCTGCCGAACGCTTGCAACATAAGCTCTCAGAGAAACTAGAGGACCAAGACGCACAGATGTTAAGCCGCTCTACACGTACCATTATTCAGCAAGTGGAAGCCATGAAGCATATGGTTGATGATTTTGCTGAATATGCGCAACCGGTGAGAAATCAAACCGCTAATCTTGACTTGGTGGCTCTGGTGCAAGAAGTGATCGTTTTATACGGTGCCGATCCCCGGGTGAAATTTGAACTGCATCTAGGGACAGGGATTCCAATGATTAAAGCCGATGCGGTGAGTATACGCCAGGTTTTACATAATCTATTTAAAAATGCGCTGGAGGCGATGGATGATCAAGGTAAAATAACCATCAAATTACAAACGCTTAAAAAGCAAAATAGCACGGTGGTACAGTTAGGTATTTATGATACCGGAAATGGTATCGATATTAATCAGGCAAAAAATATTTTTGAACCCTATGTGACCAATAAACAGAAGGGAACAGGCCTGGGTCTGGCGATTGTCAAGAAAGTAATTGAAGAGCATGGTGGGACTATTCGGCTGGATAGTCATTATAAACAGGGTGCTGGTTTTATTTTGCAATTCCCTGTGGTATATAAAGAGACATAGCAATGAGTGGATATAAAGCAAATATTTTAGTGGTCGACGATGAACCGGATATTAGGCAGCTAGTTCAGGAAATTCTTCAGGATGAGGGATACACCGTCTATATGGCAGGGGATGCCGGGCAAGCCAGGCAAATGCAACAGCGGCATCAGCCAGATCTGATTCTATTGGATATCTGGATGCCAGATACGGATGGAATTACCTTGTTAAAAGAATGGGGTGAAGATGAAAGTTTTGTCTCACCTGTGATTATGATGTCCGGGCATGGCACAATAGAAACCGCAGTGGAAGCCACCAAACTGGGGGCTTATGACTTTCTGGAAAAGCCGCTGTCATTAGCGCGATTATTACTGGTGGTTGAGCGTGCCGTTGATGCGCATATGTTGCAACGTGAGAATGCGGGATTAAAGCAGCAACTGGCAACGGTAAATGAACCCGTAGGGCGTAGCGCCTTTGCCGAACGTATTAAAGAGCAATTAAAACGCCTGGCGCAGCATGATACAAGAGTGATGTTTGTCGGCGAAAGCGGGGTGGGTAAGGAGTTATATGCGCGTTTTTTGCATGAACACAGTGCACGTAAAAACGGCCCGTTTATTGATATCTCGGTGGGCAGTATTGCCACAGAAAACGCAGCAGTCGAGTTTTTTGGTAAAGAAGTCGGCGGTGCAGTTTTTCCCGGCTTGCTAGAACGAGCGCATGGCGGTGTTTTGTTTTTAGCTGAAATTGCCGGAATGGATGCCCAGACACAGTTGAAATTCTTAAGTGCTCTGGAATCACGATCCTTTTTACGCGTAGGAGGAACTGAGCAAGTGCATGTCGATGCGCGTGTCATAGTTGCAACGCGGGTGCTGTTAGAAAATGAAGTAAAAGAAGGGCGATTTCGCCAGGATTTATATTATTTACTCAATGAAGTGACGATGGAAGTTTTGCCATTACGCGAGCACAGCGAGGACATACCGGCATTACTAAAGTTTTACATCGATTATTTTGTAAGGCATGAAAAATTAGCGTATAGAAAATTCGTCATACCCGCGCAGAATTTTTTAAGGAATTACGCCTGGCCAGGTAATGTTCGCGAACTAAAAAATCTGGTGCAACGCTTAATGATACTCGGTGCAGGTGATGATATCGAACTGGCTGAAGTAAAAGCAGCTCTCGGCACAGTTTTAGATAATGTGGCTGTAGAGCAACAAGATAGCACACCGATTTTTTTCAAGCTTTCTCTTAAGGAGGCAAGAGAGCAGTTTGAAAAAGCGTATTTAGAATATCATTTTGAGAAAAATCAGGGCAATGTGGCTAAATTGGCGACAGCGGTCGGTGTAGAGCGTACGCATTTATATCGTAAGCTGCATGCTTTAAATATTAAGGAATAAAGTAATCTCCTGAATTTGTATAACACTCAGTAATAGAAAAAAATTATCAAGCATCGGAGTTAATAAAACGTAATTCCCGAAGTTTGTTAGCAGGAATAACGAACACTCAGCTAAAAGGCGTTCATAAAAAAACCTGATACCGTGGAGGTTCCAGGTTTCCGTGACGAATAGGATATTTAATATTTCTCTTATTCCATCGCGGGTCTTGTTTACAACAGTTGCTACATGATTTATGCCATCGATGATAGTGATACAAGTTTACTCATTGCCTAATTAACTTGTTGCATTCCCCTTGGCGTATTTTATAGCGGTCAACTGCAGTGATTATAATTATGGCTAGTGCTGCACCGTGTTGTACAGACCAATAGTCAACTATAATTTTTATTTTAAATCATTAGCCTATATAATCATGCATCCATCAAACCAAATCAGGTGCTGCACTAGGTTAGTTCGTGGGATAATATTATTAAGCTTGTTATTATCATTAACAGGCTGCTTTTATTGGTGGAGAACCTATTTGACTTATTTGCAAATGGGCGAGTTTGATGAACATTTTAGCATCAGTGTCAGCGAAGATTTCACGGTACATTTTAAACATCCGATTCTGCTAGCTGAGGACTTTGTTAGTTTAGCCAAACTACGCGCTAGTGAAGAAATCAAAACATCTACAGGAGAGTTGTGGAACTATCGGTTTCGCAAATCGGATAAGCAGGGAAATCTTTTTTCCCCAGAAATTCAATTTACACTGAGTCTGAATTTTAATCAGCAGCATGAGCTTATAGCCTTATCATTTTCGCGCATATTTTTACAAATCGCTCCGCCTGAGTTTCTGGAATTGTCGATTCGATCTGTCGGCAGCGGAGTAATAGACAAAGCAAACAGACAGCTAAAAGTTGATACGGATAAGGTGCGTAAGATTAATGCAGCATTGCCATTAAAAGCCGTGTTGCTAGCTAATTTAGGCGAGCCTTTGCAGATAGAGGAGGGTGAGGCTTATGAGGTTTATCTTTATTATTTTATGCTAGAGGCATACGGCATAAAAAAAGGCTACGAAGATCGAGCCTTAAGTGCCATCAGTTTGACGTTTGATAAAGAGTCGCAAGAAATGATTAAAATGTCCGGGCGTTTTGCGGGGTTGAAAATTTCTATTAATTACCGCAAGTATCAGTCATGACTGTTGTGTATTTAATAAAAAAGGACAGAGCCAGTGATATATGTTTTGATATAGCTTAGGGGCGAGAGTTCAATAATACCTGTCCCTTATACACTTGGAGAGTTATAAAATGGCTTATAAACAAGGGATTGCAGATATTTTTAGCAGAATTAATCAAGCTGTTAGACTCATGGGTCTTGGCTTGTTTCTAATTCAGCCGCTAAACGCATTAGCCAGTGAAGCGCAGTTAATTTACGCCAGCGATTCTATACAGGCCTCGCAACTGCTTGCTGATATTTTAAAGGCCAATCCACAAATGCAAGTGGTGCAAGCAGTATGGGAAGCATCAGCTTCAAGATCAGAACCTCAATCAGCCTGGGCTGACCCTCAATTTCGCTATACCATGGCACCGCTAACCATCGGCAGTAATGAAACCAGCTACGGGCAGCGCTTTGAATTATCACAACAAATAGCCTGGCCAGGGAAATTGCGCTTGCGCGGCGAAGTGGCAGAGCACCAGGCTCATGCGCAATATGAAAATATCGCTGCAGTGGAGTTAATGCTGGCAAGCACGGCAAAGGCTTTATTTGCTGACTGGTATTTTATCCATCAAGCCATTAGGATCAATAAGATTAATCAGGCTTTGTTCGATGAATTTCGTCATATTGCTGTTACCCGCTATGGAACAGGGCTTGCTAGCAAACAGGATGCTTTACGTGCCGATGTAGAACGGAACTTGCTCAAGCATCAGGCGATAGTATTACACCGTGAACAGCAAACCATTCTGGCCAGAATGAATACCCTGTTAAATCGCCTGCCCGATGCTTTTATCCCACCTCCACACCACCTAGCGGAAATAACAAGCTTACCGGAATTACAAAGTCTACGTACTCAAGCACTCCAGTCACACCCTGAGCTTAAGGTGATATCAGCCACGATTGATGCCAATAAAACCCAAGTGGAACTGGCGAAGCTGGAATACTACCCTGATTTTAATGTCTCTGCTGGCTACAATAGCCTCTGGGATAATGAAGATAAGCGCTTCACTATTGGCGTGGGCATTAATTTACCTCTAGGACAAGCCAAGCGTGAAGCTGCCGAAAAACAGGCGCGGGCAAAAATGAAGCAAGCCAGATGGCAGAGAACTGAGCTGGAGACTAAGATACAGGAAGAGTTGCAGATTGCCTATGCTCGTGTTGAAGAAAGCCTGCATGTGCTTAAACTCTATAGAGAGCAATTAAACCCGCTGGCAGATGAAAACCTGAACGCTGCCAAAGCCGATTACCAGGCAGGAAAAAGTGATTTTCTCACCCTGATCAGTAGCGAAAAAAACCGTATGCAAACACAATTACAAACTGCGCAAGCGCTGGCAGATGCCTATCGTCGTTTTGCCGAACTTGAATATGCAGTAGGTAGTGTTGAAGCAATTTCTTTTGCAGATCAGCAAAGGGGTATACAGCCATGAAAATTGTGAAAGTAGGATTGTTTATTGTTCTGCCACTGATTGTATTAATCGGCTTAGGCGGGTATTTTCTGCAACAGTCTACTAATAAGC
>JAUXBW010000026.1 GCA_030619185.1 Methyloprofundus sp. | reverse complement strand
TATATCATATGCTAACCTCTGGACTGATCACTTTCCCAAGCGGTGCTCCTTGTACCAATTATTCGAACTAAGGTAACTCGCAATAAATAACCTACCCATATTGCGCAGGATTTTTGTTCATCTTCAAGGGGTAGAAATAGGCGCATAGCAGGCTACGCAACTATTACTACAACGCAGTAGGCGGACAAAAAGACAAACAAGATGGGTGGGGTATTTGTTGCGAGTTGCCTAAGAGTGGTGCGGGTAATTTAAGGCGGGGCAGAGCGAAATGATGAACGCTCTGCAATAATTATATAAGCAAGTGAGAACAATGACATTAACGTTGGGGGATGAGACCCTGATATAGACAGGTGCTGACCTTAATAATCCAATACAAACATGTCGTTGTAGCTAGTGTAAACGTCTAAATATTTATCCCAGGGATAAACGGGCTGAGCAATGGGTTGGGTAGCTAAAGGAAACGTGAGTAAATCAAGCAGACCTACGGAGATACGTCCTGCAGTATTCAATATGCCTAAACCTGTCCCCCCCGTTAGACCGTAAAGTAAATTAGTTCGATTAGATACGATAATGATGTTTTTTGGAACTTCTATCACGCCGAGTGTAATATTGGCCAACGATCTTAGTGCTTTTTCCCCTACTTTGGAGCCGTATGAGTCTTCAGCCATTTCTGGTGCATTTTCTTCATCCACATAAATCATTTCAGGCGCATTTGCTTCAGTTGCATGGCTAAGGCCAGAAAAAGATAGAAAAATGCAGGCTAATAAAGCGTGGGCTATTGTTTTGTTAAATTTCATCGGGCGACCTTAAGTAATGGTTATTATTGATTTAGTATAGCAGAAGTTTTTATGAACCAGGTTGCAGGTGGGTAAAATTCCGTATGATCTGTTTTGTCCTGGTTTTTCTGGTATCGTGTTAACATATTTAACAATAGTTGATTATCAGTAATCAAATGCAGGTTAATCAAATTGAGAACAGACGTTAACCAGGGAATCTTATGTCTGAGTATTACGATCCCGACACCTACCCGGCACAATGGAACTATTTACAATCAGGAACTGTTGTTGATGAGTATGTTATAGAGCGAGAATTAGCACATGGTGGGTTTAGCTCGGTTTATTTAGCCAGGCACCGGATCACTCAAGTGCAGGTGGCGATTAAAGAGTATTTACCGCGTAAACTGGCACATCGAACCTGGAATAGTAATATTGTTGCAAATACTGAGCAGTCGAAAAAGCTATTTGTGCATGGGCGTAGTTTATTTATTGAAGAAGCAAAGGTACTGGCAACATTAAAGCATCCGAATTTTGTTGAAGTGGTTAACTTTTTTCATGCTAATTCCACTGTTTATCTGGTGATGATGTATGCATACGGAGTGACTCTGGATAAGTTGTTACTGGTGCATAAAATTAAAGTGAATAACCAGTGGTTGATAGATGTTTTTGGTGGTTTATTAGATGGCTTGCATTTGATTCATGAGCATAAAATGCTGCATTTAGATATTAAACCAGCTAATTTGCTGGTTCGCCCGGGAAACCAGGTGTTGTTGCTTGATTTTGGTGCGATTCAGGCATTCCCAATAAAAAAACACAAAACACAAGTATTAAGTAAGGGGTTTTCGCCTATGGAGCAGTATTCTACGTCAGGTACTTTAGGCCCCTATTCTGATATTTATGCAGTGGGTGCCAGCATGCGTACTTGTCTGGATTTTAATGTGCCACCACAAGCCCCGGATCGGGTCGATAATGATGATTTCCCCCTGGCTCAGAAAGCTCATGCAGGAAAGTTTGATAGCAGATTGCTCGCGATTATCGATTGGGCTATGGAAGTGACACCGGAAAAGCGACCTCAATCGGTGCAAGAGATGCAGGATGCGTTAGCCAGTTTGGGGTAAAGGCCATGCTTATCTTATACTTCGCCGGTCATGGCTACAGTCTCGATAGCCTGGTTATACCGATAGCAGTGCTGTACTAGTCGTCCATCAACATTGGTTTGATAGCTATAAAAATGTTAATATGCACAGTTTTTATAGCAGAATTGAATGCAGCTAATTCGCGGAATTAAAAAGTTACAGTCCTTTGCTTCAGGGTGTGTGCTGACAATTGGCAACTTTGATGGTGTACATAAAGGCCACAGCGTCGTTATTAACAAGCTTGCTGAAAAAGGAAAGTTGTTAGGTTTACCTGTTGTGGTTATGGTGTTTGAGCCACAGCCCCTGGAATTTTTTCTTAAAGATAATGCGCCATCGCGATTAACACGATTAAGAGAAAAAATAATACACTTTAAGCATTTACCCGTTGATAATTTACTGATTGTTAATTTTAATCAACGCTTTGCAAATCTGGATCCTGCCTATTTTATCCAGGAAATACTGGTGCAGCGACTTAATGTTAAATACCTGGTCGTTGGCGATGATTTCCATTTCGGGAAGGCAAGACGTGGCAACTTTTCCTTATTGCAAGAAGCGGGGGAACAATATAATTTTCAGGTGATTGATACCGCTTCATACTCAGTCAAAGGAAGTCGTGTGAGTAGTACCCTGATTAGAGATGCGCTCAGTAATGGCGATTTAGCGACTGCAGAGTCAATGCTAGGGCGCAGCTACTCAGTGTGTGGTAGGGTTGTACATGGCGAAAAGCTGGGGCGAAAAATAGGCTTTCCTACTGCCAATATACAGATGCAGCGAAAAAACACACCGATACAGGGTGTGTTTGCCGTGACTATGACAGGCATAGGTGAAAAGCCAGTCTATGGCGTGGCAAATGTGGGCACCAAACCCACGGTGAAGGGTCAGGCAAAAGTGTTACTGGAAACACATTTGTTTGATTTTGATCAGGATATTTACGGAAAGTATGTGGAAGTGCATTTTAAACACAAAATAAGGAATGAGATGCACTTTCAATCAGTGGATGATTTAAAACGGCAGATTCAATTGGATACTGCTCAAGCTAAGACTTTAATGCAACTTTAGTAAACAATGACCATCGATTATAAAAAGACTCTTAACCTGCCTAAAACAGCTTTTCCAATGAAAGGTAATTTGGCGCAACGTGAACCTGAACGCTTGAAAAAATGGACGGAAGCTCAGCTTTACCAAAAAATTCGAGCGCAATTTGCAGGCAAAGCGCAATTTATTTTGCATGACGGTCCTCCGTATGCGAATGGAGCCATTCATATAGGTCATGCGGTTAATAAAGTTCTCAAAGATATTATCTTAAAGTCTAAAACCTTATCAGGATATGATGCACCCTATGTTCCAGGCTGGGATTGCCATGGCTTACCCATTGAATTAATGGTCGAAAAGAAAGTGGGCAAAGCTGGCGGCAAGGTCTCTGCAGAAGTTTTTCGTAAAGCTTGTCGAGAATATGCAAGCAAACAAGTCAAAATGCAAAAAGATGAGTTTGTGCGCCTGGGTGTTTTTGCCGATTGGGATAATCCCTATTTGACCATGGATTTTAAATTCGAGGCTGATATTGTTCGCTCCTTAGGCAAAATTAATGCCAAAGGACACTTAAACAAAGGCTTTAAACCGGTGCATTGGTGTACTGATTGTGGTTCTGCTCTGGCTGAAGCTGAAGTGGAATATGAGGACAAGCAATCGCCTGCGATTGATGTGCGTTTTGAAGTGATAGACGAACAGAAGTTTTTTGCCAGTTGCCATCATGTGCCTGAGCATGAAGGAGAAGGACCTTTATCTGTTGTTATCTGGACCACCACCCCCTGGACATTACCGGCTAATCAGGCAGTCAGCCTCAACCCGAAGTATGAATATGTGGTAGTGCAGTGCGAGAAAGACGGACAAAAAGAGCGTTTAGTACTGGTTAATCAGTTGTGGAATGATGCAGTGGCACGTTATGGCATGGAGAATTGCCGTGTACTGGCTTATTGCAAAGGTGATGCACTCGAAAATCAATTACTGATGCATCCATTCTATCACCGCAAAGTCCCCATTGTTTTGGGCGATCATGTGACAGCAGAAGCGGGTACCGGTGCGGTACATACTGCGCCAGGTCATGGTCAGGATGATTATGTAGTCGGTCAGCGCTATGGTCTGCCTGTGGATAACCCAGTGGGTGATAATGGCGTTTTTTTACCCCATACTGAATTATTTGCTGGTGAGCATGTCTTCTCGGCGAATGACCATGTGATTGAAGTATTAGCTAGCAGGCATAAACTGTTGCACCATGAAGCTTTACTGCATAGTTACCCGCATTGCTGGCGACATAAAACACCGATAATTTTTCGTGCGACACCGCAATGGTTTATTTCTATGGAGCAAGGTGAGTTGCGTGACAAAGCCATGCAAGAAATCCAGCAAGTTCAATGGATTCCAGACTGGGGGCAAGCTCGAATTGAGGGTATGGTAGAAAACAGGCCAGACTGGTGTATTTCCAGGCAGCGTACCTGGGGTGTGCCGATTCCTTTCTTTGTACATAAAGAAACAGGTGAACTACACCCAGAAACTAATCAATTAGTTGAGGATATTGCTCTGCATATAGAACAAAAAGGCATAGAAGCCTGGTTCGCCCTGGATAAGGCTGAATGGCTGGGTGATGAGGCAGATCATTATGAGAAAACGCAAGATACTCTGGATGTCTGGCTAGATTCAGGCGTGACCCATGAGGCCGTTTTAAATCAGCGCGAGCAACTCCGTTTTCCGGCTGATTTATACCTGGAGGGCTCTGATCAGCATCGTGGCTGGTTTCAATCATCCTTATTATCATCCGTTGCTATGAATGGTGTTGCACCCTATAAATCCGTGTTAACTCATGGATTTACCGTGGATGCTGACGGCAAAAAAATGTCCAAGTCGCGTGGTAATGTGGTCGCGCCGCAATCGGTGATGAAGTCATTAGGTGCTGACGTGTTACGCCTCTGGGTGTCAGGTACAGATTATCGTGGCGAAATGACTGTTTCTGATGAAATTTTAAAACGTACGTCTGATGTATACAGACGCTTAAGAAATACCTCGCGCTTTTTATTATCCAACCTGGATGGCTTTGAGCCGGCACAACATAGTGTGCAAGCGGTAGATATGCTGGCACTGGATCGATGGATTGTGGATCGGGCATTTCAGTTACAAGAAGATGTGATAGCAGCCTATGAGCAATACCAGTTTCATGTGATTAACCAGAAAGTGCATCATTTCTGCGCCATGGATCTGGGGGGATTTTATCTGGATATTATTAAAGATCGCCAATACACGGCAAAAGCAGATGGCCTTGCCAGGCGTTCAGCCCAGACAGCCATGTATCATGTGATGGAAGCCTTGGTTCGCTGGTTAGCACCGATCACCAGTTATACGGCAGATGAAATCTGGCAATATATGCCAGGCGAACGTAGCGACTCGGTACATTTGGAAACATGGTATCAGGGCTTATTTCCACTCGACCAGGATACGCTTCTGTCCAATGAGGACTGGGAAACCATTGTGGCTGTACGTGTGGCTGTTAGTAAAGAACTGGAACAAATGCGTAAATCTGGCGTTATTGGTGCCTCACTCAATGCCGAAGTCACGTTGTATTGCAGTGATGCCTATGTAGCAGTATTGAATAAACTGGCAGATGAATTACACTTTATTTTTATTACCTCTAAAGCATTCGTTTTGCCAGTGCAGGATGCAGCGAGTGATGCGATAGAAACAGAGCTAGAGGGCTTAAGGGTCAAAGTTATCGCTTCTGAGCATGAAAAATGTGTCCGTTGTTGGCATTATGTAGAAGATATAGGTAATCATGCAGAGCACCCAGAGTTGTGTGGGCGTTGTGTTGAAAATATAGCGGGCCAGGGTGAAGCCCGACAGTTTGCCTAGGCCTATTGATTCACTGTAGGGCGCGGCTTTAGCCCGCCAATATCAAATAAAAGCGGGTTAAAGCCTCGCCCTACAGACAGTATCTAAATATTCGAGTAGGTTGGATAAGTGTAGCGCAATCCGACAGGGTATTGCACGATGATCATTTTCATAGGGTAATGCACTACACTTTTCCATCCTGCAAGCATCCCCACCTTTCTTTAAAAAAAATATGATGAAATGGCTATGGCTGTCAGTCTTGACAGTAATACTCGACCAGATAAGTAAAGTCTGGGTTGATACCAGCATGAGCTTGTACCAATCTATCCCTGTATTTCCAGGTTTCAATATCACCTATGTGCATAATTTTGGTGCTGCCTTTAGTTTTTTAAGTGAGCAGGGTGGCTGGCAACGCTGGTTTTTTGCCCTACTGGCCGCTTCAATCAGTATCGGTATTTTTATCTGGATTAAGCAGTTAAAGCAGCATGAGACTTTATCAGCCATTTCATTAAGTTTGATTCTGGGGGGGGCGATTGGGAATCTAATTGATCGAGTTATGTACGGATATGTAATTGATTTTTTTGATGTCTATTATCAAACATATCACTGGCCGGTATTTAATATTGCCGATTCAGCAATTACAGTGGGTGTGGCTGTTATGTTGTATGAGTCCTTTATGCATAAAGAGCTGGAAGAATAAGGGTAAATTAAATAGAACTTTAAAGGAAAAGTATGCCTGAATTAGCACAAAAGCGTATTGATTTTATTGCGCATTTACATGAGGTTTTTTTAATCAACAAGGGATATGGCGCTCTTGCTTACATTTCTCTCACTGAAGTGATGGATTTATTTAATCGCTATATGGATTCAGGGGAACCCGAAGATCAGTTTATTAATCGCTACGTCAGGTCTATTTGATAAAAACTATATAACAAGTTAGTTTTTGCCTAAGCTCAAGTGGGCTGGGTAAATGATAGCGTAATCCGGCAAGATATTGCACGATGTTTTGAATGACCGAGGTTCTTTGATGGAATGTGCTGCGCTTTTCCATCCTACGATTTCGACGACTGTGTCTGTGAGGTTTATAATCGTTAAAGATTAAAACATAAATGGGGCAAGGAATGGCAACTGAAAAAGCAATTGAATATTATAGTTATACCGATTACCTGCACTGGGAAGGTAAATGGGAATTAATAGCGGGTATTCCTATGGCAATGTCTCCATCCCCTGCCATAAATCATCAAGCGATTGCTGGAAAAATATTAAATGAGCTGATGAATTCAATAGGAGACTGTGAAAGGTGTCTGGTATTAGGCGAAGAAGATTGGAAAATAGGCAGTGATACGGTATTGAAACCTGATGTTGTTTTGATCTGTGATGAACCGAATGATCAATACATCACCAAAGCACCTGAAATTGTAGTGGAAGTCGTCAGTCAATCTTCTGCCAAACGAGATGAAGTATTCAAGTTTGACATATACGAAAGTGAGAAAGTACTCTACTACATAATTGTGTATCCGGATGACTGCAAGGCAAAGCTTTATCGACTAGAAAAGGGAAAATTCTCTAAACAAGGAGACTTCAGCAAAGAAATCTATTCATTCGAAGATACGACATGCAAAGCAAAAATAAATTTTGATAATGTGTTTAAGTTATTTAGACGCAAAAGTAGCTAATCGTACATTTGGAAAGGCCATGGGTAACCTGATGAGGTAAGGCGTATTGCCTGGAATCTTTGTGATGCTCTGACGGAATGCGCTGCGCTTTTCCAGCCTACGTTTTTAGCTGCTGATTCAGTTTTTCCCAATCAAAACATTTTCCTGGGTCTGTTTTTCGCAGTGGCGCAATATCACTGTGGCCGGTAATTTTTTGCTGGTTTAGCTTGGGGTAGGTCTGTATTAGACACTGGATTAATAAGGCGAGTTGCGTATATTGTTTTTCAGTGTAAGGACTGCAGTCAGTTCCTTCTAGTTCTATGCCTATAGAAAAATCATTACATTTTTCTCGTCCTTGATATTCTGAACACCCGGCATGCCAGGCGCGCATATTAAAGGGAACATATTGCGTGATCAAGCCGTGACGATTGATAACAATATGACTGGAGACTTGTAACTGACAAATTTCAGTGAAGCTGGGGTCAGCCTGAGTGTCAAGTTGATTGGTGAATAATTGTTGGATAAAAGGCGTGTCAAACTGCCCTTTGGGTAAACTAATACAATGAATGACAATTAATGAAATATCGTTTTCATCTTCACGCTGATTACAGTTTGGCGAGTGTACTTTGTTTGCTGATGTTAGCCAGTGATTGTTGATTATCATGTACAGGGTGATTTGCAAAGAAAAAGTGGGCGTATATAAAAATCTATTACTATCTATATTATTATATGGAATAATGCCTGCTGAGTAATGGGTATTTGCTAAAGGTGTGCTCAAATGTACGTTTTCTGCTCCCAATATTATAATAAAAACAACTAAAAAAAGGGGAATTGTGTGATTGAAGTTGGGGTGATTTTAGTAATTATTGTTGCAGTATGGTTTTATCTGCGCACGAAAAAACAAGGGATAGATTCATCGGTAGAAGCAGATAAAAAGTCTGAGTTTGTGCAGGAAGCTGCAACAGAAATAAAAAAAGAAACAGCATCAAAGCCTGTAGAGGTAGGATCTAAGTCAGTTTCTGCAAGTGCTAAGGTGAGCGATCCTGTTGCTGTTATTCCTGAAGATTCTACCTTAAGACGGCATTATTTGCACAATCTAGCTGCAAAAAAGGCAAGCCTGGAAACGCCTTTTCCTGAAGACTCAGCATTACGCCGCCATTATCTGCAGAATTTAGCCGCACAAACGGGGAGCAGTTCTTCCAATGATACTCAGGCTGTCGCTATCGAGGCCACAGTTCCAGAAAATATTGCCGTTGTAAAAACAAGCACTCCTGATGAAGCAGAAGTAAAGCGTGACTTGATTCAGCAACTCGTTGCTGAAACCGAAGCAACAATGCCACCGAGACCAACGGATTCAACTTTAAAGCGTCATTATGATACGCAGTTAATGAGTTCTGTACTGAGTCAGTTAGAAGCTTTGAAATAGTATTAAAAGTGTTCACTGAAAAATGAAGGGTGTCCTAAGATTTTTAACATTTTGTGGATGGGTAGATTGGAGTGTCTGCTTTTTAGGCGCGCAATGACTCGTGAGAGCGCGAAGAGAAGCTCATCAACTGTATGTGGAATACTGGGTTTCGCAAGAAGACGCTCTACCCATCCTACGCGAATCTTTAAAGAAAAGGGTCAAGATTGTTTGCACGAGTCATTGATTCCGTGCACGTCCTTTATCACTGTTTGTCTGCTGAGTCTTGCTATTACACATGAGCTATCCAAACCCGATTAATGTTCAGGCTTTTCTAGATGAAGATATAGGCAGTGGTGATATTACTGCTTTAATTATTCCTAAATTCAGAGAGGCGGTAGCTAAAGTCATTACCCGTGAAGCCATGGTTTGTTGTGGACAAGACTGGTTTAATGCCGTGTTTAAAGCATTGCGACCAGACCTGCAAGTACAATGGCATGTGCAGGAAGGGCAATGGCTAGAAGCAAATACTTTATTATGTACACTAAAAGGTAATGCACGCGCTTTATTGACCGGCGAACGTACCGCACTTAATTTATTGCAAACTCTTTCAGCGATTGCGACACAAGCCCGCATTTATGCGAAAAAGGTTGTGGGAACAGACTGCAAAGTTCTGGATACACGCAAGACTATACCCGGATTACGCGATGCTCAAAAGTATGCGGTTGCCTGCGGCGGCTGCCATAATCATCGTGTCGGTTTATATGATGGGATTTTAATTAAAGAAAATCATATTATGGCTGCCGGATCTATTGCACAGGCCATCGCTCAGGCTAGGCAGATTAGTGATAAGTTACTGGAAGTTGAAGTCGAATCAATGGTGGAGCTGGATCAGGCTATCGCGGCAAAGCCAGATAGAATTATGCTAGATAATTTTTCTATTCCCCAGTTGCAAGATGCGGTTAAAAAAGTAGCTGGTCGATGTGCTCTAGAAGCCTCGGGTAATATTTTATTGAGTAATATTCGCGAGATTGCTGAAACAGGGGTGGATTATATTTCCATCGGCGCTTTAACGAAAAATGTACATGCCGTAGATTTATCAATGCGCATCGTTCTGGAGGAAGGGGCATGAAAGAAATAGAAGCAGTACTACAGCATATGACTCAAGGTGTTTATGTCGTCGGAGTCGTTGACGGTGATAAAACTAATGCCTTTACTGCAGCGTGGGTAATGCAGGTTTCTTTTGCGCCGATATTATTGGCGATCAGTATAAACCCTGAACATTATTCTTATCAATTACTTAAAAAAGGAGGTGTCTGTAGCGTTAATATCTTAAGTCGGGAACAAACTCATATAGCCGCGCATTTTGGCCAGTCAGGTATTCAAGATAAAATGGCTATGGGTACCTGGGCACCCGCCTTGACAGGTGCTCCGATATTACAAGAGAGTCTGGCTTATCTGGATTGCAAAGTTAGCCATGAGACCTCGGCAGGTGACCACCGTTTAGTAATTTGTGAGGTTCTGGAAGCTAGAAAATTGAATGTTGGAGCGGCCATGCAGTATGCTGACACAGGGAGCATGGATAACAGCACTGAGTTATTTTAAAAATAATAATGACCGCAACCTGATAATTCAGTAAAATCATATTCATAATTCGGATATCCGAGTAACTTTTTTTGGCGTATTTATTCTATAACGGGAAGGGCCGCAAGGTGCTTCCCGTTTTTTGTACATTTTAAGGTGCTTACATTGAACAAACCTGCATTATTAATGTTAGAAGATGGAACTGTATTTAAAGGCGTTTCGATAGGCGCAGATGGCTGTTCTGCCGGAGAAGTTGTTTTTAATACGTCTTTAACCGGGTATCAGGAAATTCTGAGTGACCCCTCTTATGCGAAACAAATTGTTACTTTAACTTACCCCCATATTGGAAATGTGGGTACTAATGATGAAGATAACGAATCGACTGACGTGTTTGCCAGTGGTTTGGTGATTCGTGATCTGCCGGTAATGGCCAGTAATTTTCGCTCGGAAAAAGGCTTGTCTGAATACTTGCAGGCTAATAATGTGGTTGCCATCGCTAACATTGATACTCGTCAACTCACTCGTCTGTTACGTGATAAAGGTGCGCAACGCGGTTGTATTATGGCGGGTGAAGCATTTGATAAGGCAGCAGCAAAAAAAGCGATAGATGCATTTCCTGGCTTAAAGGGGATGGATTTAGCAAAACAAGTCAGCACTTCGGAGTCTTATGAGTGGACGGAAAATACCTGGGATTTAAATCAAGGTCATACTCAGGCCGAAAATTTAAGTAAACATATTGTTGCTTATGATTTTGGGGTTAAACGTAATATCCTGCGCTTGTTGGTGAATCGAGGTTGCCGGGTAACTGTCGTGCCGGCAACAACACCTGCAGCCGAAGTTTTGGCAATGAATCCTGATGGTATTTTTCTATCCAATGGCCCAGGTGACCCTGAACCATGTACTTATGCTATTGAAGCCATTCAGGCGATTTTAGAGAAAAAAATTCCGCTATTTGGTATTTGCCTGGGACATCAGTTATTAGCTCTGGCCTGTGGTGCTAAAACAGAGAAAATGAAGTTCGGCCATCATGGTGCTAATCACCCTGTACAAGAGAAAGCAAGCGGGCGAGTGCTGATTAGTAGCCAGAATCATGGTTTTTCGGTAGATGAAGAAACCTTGCCTGATAATTTAACGGCAACTTACCACTCTTTATTTGATGGTAGTTTGCAAGGTATTGCGCGTACTGATATTCCGGCAATGAGTTTCCAGGGGCATCCCGAGGCTAGCCCGGGGCCGCATGATGTTGAGTCATTATTTGATGACTTTATGGAAATGATAAAGCTAGCTAGCTAACTAATAATAGATATAAACGAATATGCCAAAAAGAACCGACATAAAATCCATTTTATTATTAGGTGCGGGGCCTATTGTGATTGGTCAAGCCTGTGAGTTTGATTACTCGGGTACACAAGCGTGTAAAGCTCTGCGTGAAGAAGGTTATCGCATTATCCTGGTCAACTCGAATCCGGCAACGATTATGACTGATCCCGAGATGGCTGATGCAATTTATATAGAGCCGATCGATTGGCAAACCGTTGAAAAGATCATTGATAAAGAACGCCCTGATGCGGTTTTGCCGACGATGGGTGGGCAGACTGCATTAAATTGTGCCTTAGATCTAGATAAACACGGTGTATTGGAAAAATATGGCGTAGAAATGATTGGTGCAACTAAAGAGGCCATTAATATGGCCGAAGATAGAGAGTTGTTTAACCAGGCAATGGGCAGGCTAGGCTTTGAAGTTGCTCGCTCTAAAACGGCACACTCTATGGAAGAAGCTTTTGCCGCTCAGGCAGAAGTAGGCTATCCAACTGTTATTCGCCCGTCGTTTACTATGGGGGGTAGTGGTGGAGGTATTGCATACAATAAAGAAGAATTCATTGAAATCTGCGAGCGGGGTTTATATTTATCGCCGACCAATGAATTATTGATTGAAGAATCTGTGCTGGGCTGGAAAGAATACGAAATGGAAGTGGTGCGTGATCGCAACGATAACTGCATCATTATTTGTTCCATCGAAAATTTTGACC
>JAUXBW010000037.1 GCA_030619185.1 Methyloprofundus sp. | reverse complement strand
ATGATAGGTAATAAAGTGTAAATTAAAATGGCTTTACGAAATGAGAGTTTCATCTGCTTCCTCTAGCTACTTGACCCTAAGGCCTTTCAAATAATATATAAAGAATATTTTTTATACACAAAGGATCCTTTGTCATGCCTAAATGATTACTCTGTAAAAAAATAACATTATCCCACTGTAAAGGTGATTGCACTTTCGGTTCCCATTTCCCGGCGATCCGTTCATCAAGCAAAGCACATGAACGTGGAACAGTGCCATCCCCTGCACCTTTTTTAGTATAAGTTAATTTTTTATCCCCTTTTTTTGCTGTTGCCATTAAGGGGGTTTTGGTCGCGTCGCCAACAAATAAAAACATCTTTAAATGCTCTGGGCGCTGAGTGACTGTATCTAAAGCTAACTGTATTTTGCGACTGGCGGTTAAACATTTATCAAGGTGATCTAAAGCGGTATCCCGACGTAAAGCAGGGGTATCCACACCCGGTAGCAACCTAGCCAGTAGTGGGTCTTTACTTGTATCGGCAAGCCCCCAGTTCATTTCTATCCAGAGATCAGAATGCATATAATCAGAATGCTGCTCATCTGCATCACTCCGTTTAAACATTTTAAAGCGTAACCGGGGAAACAATTGATACACGGCAGGTAAGGTACCCAAAATAACAGGATCATAACCAGGTGTGATCGGGTTCTTCGGAATTCCGGTCAATAAGCAATCCAGCCCAGGCAAAGCGCCCCCATTGGGCGGCCCGATCAATACCACACGTTCGATTTGCGCACTACCAGACCAGTTAGCAATCGGCATAGCATCCCCGGCAGGCAGTAATTGCTCACCATACTGCAAATAATACCGCGCAATCAACCCACCCATGGAATGCGCAACAATATCAAACTTTACCGCCTCAAAACTGCCCCGCTGTAATTGCACAAAAC
This sequence comes from Methyloprofundus sp., assembly GCA_030619185.1. Taxonomy (GTDB): domain Bacteria; phylum Pseudomonadota; class Gammaproteobacteria; order Methylococcales; family Methylomonadaceae; genus Methyloprofundus. The sequence goes on along the minus strand of JAUXBW010000037.1, from coordinate 10,710 downwards.
GAGTCACCTGACGAATATACTCTGCAAGCCTGATAGCATTTTCATCCAGACTACGCCGCCAGTCATAGCTAAATTCAAAAGCATTCGCCTCATGCCGCCTATCATCTATATAGTCATCCAGCTTATTTAGCGAACCACCTGCCCCTGATTGCTCACCAACGCCCATGGCGGATAGCATACTGGCATAAGTATTAATACTGATAGGTATTCCGGCAAGCGACCCTTTAATATATCTAAGACTGCCATCGGCTGTAGACTGCCCTTGTAATTGATCCAGTGTTTTTCCCACTTGCATGGGCAAGGCAATCTTACGCAGGTTTTTATCTACCTTCGGATCGGCAAAGGATTCCCCGAAATCCCCCCATAAAGTGTTGTCATTTTCCAGATCGGCAATATTCGAACCTAAAATCCCCGGAATAACAATAATTGGGTTTTGCATAAAATTAGAGCGGCGTATTTGTTGTTCATATTCAATCGCTGAATCTAATTCAGTAGAAAATATTCCTGGGGGGGAATGATTTATCTTATTTACAAAGCGTTTGATCCATTGCATTATTTCTACTCTTTAAATTAAGACCTGTTCGACAAATATCTTAATATGATAGTTTGATTAAAGCACTTGTATGCACTGCTGCCAAGTATTTTACAAGGACAAGTTAAATTGTGAAATCGTAGGGCGTAGTTTTTGCCCGCCTTTGCATCACCTAGAATAATCAGTTGCCCATACTTCTAGGATCATTGGCGTGCTAAAGCCATATCAATTTATCTGTATTTGAGAACCCATACAATATGATACTGGTAAGGCCAGACAACATGTGCTAACTTCTTAAACCGACTCACTTGTTACTCTAGGAACGCGCACGGAATAAGTTTGGCAAAGGAGCAGGATTTATGTTCGTCTTCAATGCCTGCCCCGTACTTGATACGGGGATCTAGAAGACGGACAAAAAGACTACCCAATATCGGACAGTTATTTATTTCCAGCTCCCTAAGCCTGAGTGTAAAGAAGTTAACCATGCAAGCGAAAGTAATAAAAGATGATGGAAATATCAGCACTAGTATTTAATTTATCTATGCTTGGCTTTGTCTCAGGAAGCATGATAACCCTGGGTTTAGGCTTAACCATTGCACAAATTATTGCACCCTTTAAAAACATACGCATAGTGCTGCGAGCATTAATTGCCAACTTTATCCTCGTACCTCTCTTTGCCTTGGGTATAGTGGAGTGGCTTCCAGTTTCCGAAGGCGTGCGAACAGGAGTAATCCTGGTGTCTCTAGGAGGCGGAGCCCCTTTTATTCCAATGATCGTGGCAACGGCAAAAGGTCATGTGGGTGCTGCTGTAGGATTAATGGTGCTACTTCTAATAGTCACGATTATTTTCATGCCGATAGCAGCACCGTTGATGCTCCCGGGTGTGTCGGTAAGCTCGTGGGATATTGCCAAATCTTTACTTACTATCATACTGATTCCCTTACTACTTGCGCTTTTTATCAGGGCGCGTTTTTCAGCTATTGCAAAGCGCATTCAGCCCTTTACAGCAATATTTACAAAAATTTCTGTAGTGCTACTGATTATTACTGTGTTGTATGTTTATACAAAAACAATCATTGCAAATAGTAGTGTACTACCTATCGTTTTTTTATTTTTTTTGGGTGCGATGATTATTGGATACTTTTGCGGCGGAAAAAAAAGCAATGTACGTTTCATCTTTTCTGTAGGTACCGGACTGAGAAACCCACCCGTCGCGATACTGGTTGCTAGTCAGAACTTTCCCATGCAACCGATAGCGACAATTATTCCCTTGCTTATTGCTATGGTAGGAACATTGATATTGTTTTCATTCGCCAGCATCATAGCAAAGAAAGGAGCGCGATAAGCATATAGATAAAGGTCAGCAGAATATCCATGGTATCTGTAGGGTCAGGCTTAAGAGCGGCGTATTTGTTGTTCATATTCAATCGCTGAATCTAATTCAGCAGAGACACTGATGAAGGAGGGGGGTTACCTTTATCACCAAGCCGACTGGACCATTGCATGCTCCCGAATGTAATAGATTTGCTACAGGCTCTATCTAACGCTATACCCTCGGCCTTCAAGACACACTGCATAGGCTCTATCATACTCACTGCGCATTTGTGCAATTGAAGCAGACTGTTGTTGAGCTTGTTGCTGTTGTTGTCCCACTGCTTGTCTATTACGCATTCCCCTAGCTGCGGTTCCAGTTACTGCACCTATTGCTGCACCTTTACCCGCATCACCCGCAATAGCACCAATCACTGCGCCACCTGCGGCTCCCTTGGCCGCACCCCCGACCACTCTACCCGTATTTGCTTGCCCAGTAGATACAACAGGCGGGTTCATAGGATCAAAACCAGTTTGTTGTTTCCCCCAGCCGTAACATTGATATTTATCTTTTTCCATTTGCTCTGCGCTTTGTCCTTTAGCAGGATATACATAAGGTTCAGCCTGTACAGAAGCACTGCTTACGATAACCATTACACCAACCATTAAAGAGAGCTTACTTTTTGTCATATTTTGATCCTCGAAAATACACCAGTCTATTTAGCAGACTGAAAAATAATAATTTAGTTTAAAACAATTCAGCTTTAAAAGGCTACCAGTTAAAAGCCAGACCTACAACAGGACCTTTTGCCTGTAAATTAAGACCTAACTCTTCATCGCTAACTTTATAATCCATCACCCGATAGCCTGCATAGACCGATCCCCAGTGTTTATATTGCCAATCTACCAGAGCTGCGACATTCCACACCAGATCAGAACTTCCGCCACCAACATCAGCGCGTACTGTAGCGCTGATGCTATCATTTAAATAACCGGTCAGGCGTATACCACCGAAGCCATCCCAGAGATTATCTTTAGCTGATAATGGATCCAGCTTATCGCTATAAAAATCAAATTTATTTGCCACATATAGATATCTGACACCACCCAATACTTCAACCTTATACCAGAAATCTTCCATTACTTTAATTTAAACATCTTACTAAGCGTATAATCCAGACGTTCGCGTACCAGTTCCTCAGCAGCACCTTCAGTAATATCAGCATCTGCCGTCCCTATCCAGACGACATACCCGGTTTCAACATCAATCAGCGTAACAACCAAAGCTCCTCGGGGAATATTTTCTAAAACGTCAACTTTCGTATCTGGATTATCAACTATCTTTTGAGCATCCATATCTATACCTATAAAAAACGCAACGGCTAAATCAGGATTTTGGTTATTGCTATAAATACCCTGTTTATTTAATTCTCTATCAATCAAATATTTTATATCTCCGGCAATATCCATTGACAGAGGCTGCCATTTATTGCCTGGGTCATTCAATACCCTTGCCGAGCCCAGCCAGGCATAGCTCTTATAACCTGCCATATTAGCTTTTGGATCAGTTTGTGCTTCAACCTTGATGTCTCCAGTTTTTTGGTTCAAAACATCACAAGCACTTAGTAAAATAATGCAAACAGCTAACAGAGCCGTAGTTAACTTTTTCATTTTGTAATCCTTCTTGATTATTAAGAACAGTAATTGTTCAGTTGTTTTATACAATATAGCTTTTCAATTTCTTATCGTACAGGTTTTTAATTAATACAGCACTAGTTAAAACCAGATGAACTCCCGGCAAAATCAAAAATATGCAAATACAAAATATAGAAAAACTATTCAACAATAAATCACATTAGCTGTACACTACAACAAGCTGAACACTCACCGTTATTAAAGGATTTGCATGTTTACTCACATTGTTCATAAATCATTGTTAGCTGTCTTGCTAATCACCCTCACTGCCTGTCAGGATAAACCTGAAGTGGTCGAACAAATCAGGTCGCTGAAAACATTTACCGTTTCAGAGCTGGCAAATGGCCAGCAACGCCGATTCCCAGGTATTGTGCATGCAACGGATTCATCTTCTTTAAGCTTTGAAGTTAGCGGCAAAGTACAACAAGTCCTGGTCGATATTGGTGACCAGGTAAAAAAAGGGCAGCTACTGGCTGATTTAGATAAAGAACCGTACAAGCTGGATGTACAGGCAGCTGAGGCAGATTTAGCGACTGCCAGATCGAATTATAAGAATAAGAAGCAGCAGTTTAGCCGCGTTGATGAACTAGAAAAAAAAGGCTGGGCTAGCAAATCGATGTGGGATGCCGCTCTGGCCGAACGTGATAGCTCAAAAAGCCAGATGAATTACGCCACCTCCAAGCTCAACCTAGCCAAACGCGACCTACGCCTGACCGATTTAACGGCCCCGTTTGATGGCAGTATTGCATCGCGTTCAGTGGATCCTTTTACGAAAGTTATCCCTGGCCAGAAACTGTTTGAGATTAATGCCGATGGCACTATGAATGTCGAATTCGATATCTCCGAAACCATTATTTCGCAAATTCATCAGGGCATGACTGTTGCGGTTACTTTTCCTACGCTGAATAACAAAACCAGCGAAGCACGCATTTCTTTTATTGGCTCGGCAGCAGGTGTGGCAAATTCCTTTCCTATCAAAGCTGACTTACTCAACCCGCCCTCTGCTATTAAACCCGGCATGACTGCCGATATTAGATTTACGCTGCGCACGGATAAAAATCAGGATGGTTTCCTGGTTCCATTAGCGACTCTTTTACCGGGTGATGATACAGCCTTTGCCTATGTTTTTCTCTACAACCCCGAGACCTCCAAAGTGCATAAAACAGCAGTTGAAATCCCACAAGATGCCACCGAGAATAATATGATACAAATTAGCAAAGGTGTGCATGCTGGCGACCTGATCGCTGTCGCAGGAGTCAGCTTTCTTAACGATGGCCAGCAAGTCAAATTGATGCAGCACTAAAAAGCTAAGGAGAGCATAAGCATGATCAATATCACCCGGTTTTCACTGAACAATTCCAGACTCACCATACTATCCCTGTTTTTGGTGGTTTTCACTGGTGCCTTTGTCTATCTTGACTATCCCAAACAGGAAGACCCCTCCATCGTCATCCGCGAAGCAGTAGTGACAGCCTCTTATCCCGGCATGTCCACCGAGCGAGTGGAAGACCTGATCACGCGCAAATTGGAAGAGAAAATCCGCGAGATTGGCGAAGTGGATGAAATTACCTCAGACTCAAAAACGGGAATTTCATTAATTCATGTTGTCGTCAAAGACCAGTATAGCGACCTGCAACCCATCTGGCAGGATCTACGCAATAAAATGGCAGATGTTGCACCTGAGTTACCCAAAGGTACGCACGGCCCTTTTATTAATGATGAATTTGGCCTGACGGCTATTGCCGATATCGCCTTATGGAGTGATGGCTTTAGCCTGGCCGAAATGCGTGAAGTCGCGCGTAATACCCGCGACCGCCTGTATACTTTAAAAGGGATACGTAAAGTAGAGCTATACGGCATTCAGCAAGAACGTATTTATCTAGAGTTTTCCAATAGTAAAATGGCGAAATTTGGCCTGACACCCGGTATTATTAGCCAAACTCTGATAGAACAGAACATTCTGTTACCCGGTGGAAAAGTCGATGTCTTTGGCCAGGAAGTGATCGTCGAGCCCTCAGGTAATTTTAACGATGTAGCTGCCATTGCATCAGTTATGATTCCGATACCCGGCACTGAAAAGGTCACACCACTACGCGACGTAGTGACTATCATCCGTGACTATGTCGATCCACCCGAACAGCCGGTTTACTTTAATGGACACCCCGCGATCATACTTAGTATTTCAATTATGGAAGGTGTCAACTCGATCGAGTTTGGCGAGCGCCTGACGCACGAGGTCAAAACCATCGAACAGACCCTGCCGATCGGCTACAAATTCGATTATGCTACCTATCAACCAGATCTAGTAGAAGTTGCAGTTGATGGTGCAATCTCCAACTTAATGCAAACACTGGTCATTGTACTTGCCGTTGTTATTGTATTTCTCGGCTTACGCACAGGGCTTATCGTCGGCTCTTTCGTGCCCATGGCAATGCTACTCGGTTTGATCATCATGTCATTTATGGATATAGAATTACAACGCATGTCCATCGCCTCAATGATCATCGCTCTAGGAATGTTAGTCGATAATGGCATTGTCGTCGCTGAAGATATCCGTACCCGTATGGAAGCCGGACAGCCACGACTGGAAGCAGTCACTCAAGCGGGTGACACTCTGGCAGTGCCCTTACTGACCTCTTCCCTGACCACTATTCTGGCCTTTGCCACCATGCTGCTGGCGAATGGTAACACCGGGGAATACACGCTATCATTAGCTCAGGTGGTCACCATCGTGCTGATGGCATCCTGGTTTTTAGCCATGTATATGACCCCGGCCATGTGCTTTTGGTTTATGAAAGTAGCACCCGTAGACAAAAATAAACAACAGCCAGATCCCTACAGCGGACGTTTTTATGTTTATTACCAGAATTTTTTAAAAACAGTTTTAGGCAATCGTACTCTTGTCATTGGATTACTCATTGCAGGCATGGCAATAGCTGGCTTTGCATTCCGTTTTGTAGTCATCGAGTTTTTCCCCGCAGGTGACCGGAACCAGTTTCTAGTCTATCTGGACCTACCGGCAGGTACCCGCACAGATAAAACCGCAGCAAGCGTACAGCACTTGACTGACTGGATGGACGACAAGGAGAAAAATCCTGAAATTACCCGGACAATTGCCTATGTTGGCGCAGGTGGTCCGCGTTTTTTCCTGTCGCTATCACCGATGGACCCCGACCCTCACCTGGCATTTATCATCGTCAATACTGAAAGCAACGAACAAGTGCCTGAAATGGTCGCCAGGGTACGCCAACATATTCTTGAGCATATTCCCGAAGCGCGTGGGCGTGTCAAGGCAATGTGGCTGGGTGCGAGTGAAACCGGCTTACTGGAAATCCGTATCAAAGGGCCGGACAGTAAGATCCTGCAGGCAAAGGCGCAAAACTTGCTGAATCACTTGAATACTATACCCGGTACAATCGATATCGAACAGGACTGGGAAAACAAAGTATGGAAAGTCAATGTCTTGATAGACCAGGCTCGTGCCCGTCGTGCAGGTCTTACTTCAAAGGAAATTGCAGATTCATTAAGTGGTTATCTTGATGGCCGGGAAATAACCGATTACCGTGAAGGCGACACCATTATTCCAGTTATTGGTCGAGGCCTGGCAGACGAGCGTATGGATTTATCGTATGTGCGTAACATTAATGTTTACTCTAATAAACGCAAAGTTTCAATACCGCTAACCCAGATTGCCGAAATCAGGCCGGTGGCAGAATTTAGCCGTATTAAACGCTTTGACCAGCAACGCACCATTACGGTCAGTGCCAAACATCAAACCCTGAAAGCAGGGGAATTATTTAATACGCTATTGCCAACACTGGAGGCTCTGAACTTAACTCCTGAATATCGCTGGGAACTCGGCGGCGAACTGGAAGATTCAGCCAAGGCACAAGCCTATCTGTTTGAATGGATGCCCGCCTGTTTCCTACTAATTATCGTATTGCTAGTCTGGCAGTTCAATTCCTTCCGCCGTGCCGCCATTATTATCATTACCATCCCCCTAACCTTTATCGGAGCAGTTATTGGTCTGCTAGTCATGAACGCCCCCTTTGGCTTTATGGTAATCCTGGGCTTACTGAGCCTAGCCGGCATTATCATCAATAACGGCATTGTGCTACTGGATCGCATCGAAATTGAATGTAATGCTGGGAAACCTCCCTATAAAGCCGTTATTGCAGCAGCCATCGCCCGCTTTCGCCCTATCCTGATGACCACCCTGACCACAATACTCGGTCTGCTACCACTGATTCTTTCCAAGGATCCGTTGTTCTACGGTATGGCCTGTGTAATCGCCTTTGGACTATTGGTCGGCACTATATTGACCTTAGTCGTGGTACCGGTACTTTATTCCTTATTTATGCGCGTGGAAATTGCTGAGTAAAATCACTTCACTATTGCCATCTTTTAGCATAAATCTATTAGGATGATAAGGTTTATAATGCAGTGATTATCAAAAACATCTACTCCTTTTTCATCTTGTGCTATAACTGATAGTGTTAACGAACAATACCTGAGACAGACTTTTCTTGCTAAAACAAACATAAAGCTACGATTTAGTAACAAGAAGTCTGCGCTAACATGATTTTTAAGACCTAACAGAAATAATTGTTAGATCCATCTGACAAAAAGGATTCCATTTGTATTTCCTGTATTGGCCCATTTTTCTAAAATTAATAGCACGAATGTTTACGCCACGCTACTTCCGGCCAAAATTTGTGCTTATTGTAGGTTGTATTATTATTCCTGCCATTCTACTAATGCGGCTTGTGGTCAGCTTTTTTCAAGCACTGGACTATCTCCTGTTCCCTGGTTTTTGGCAACAGGAAGTTAATCGGCCCGTATTTATATTAAGCAACCCGCGCAGTGGTTCCACCTTTTTGCATCGGATGCTGGAAAAAGACCCGCAGTTCACCTACTTATCCCTATGGCAATCCCTATTTAACTCGATTACGATCTATAAACTGGTCGCATTTATTACCCGGATTGATATGAGCATCGGTGACCCTATAGGGAAAATCGTCGATATTCTGGATAACCATTTCTTCAAAGGCTGGGATGGCTTGCATAAAGCCGGCCTACGTTATTCAGAAGAAGATGAGTTCTTATTTGTCAGCTCTTTTCTGGCACCTGGACTTGTGCTATTTTTCCCCTACCTGCATGAAGTGGCTGAAATATATTCAATAGATAAGCTCCCCGAGCAGGCGCGAAAAAGAATAATTAAAAATTTCCGCTTATCTGTACAGCGTCATGTATATGCATCAGGCGGGCAAACCTTTCTGGCAAAAAATGCCGTTGCCGGAGGGCGGCTAGGACTCTATCAAGAGGCCTTTCCTGACATGCGTGCTATCTATATACACAGTGACATCTTTAAATCAATCGCCTCATCCCTAAGCGTCTTCAGCAAACCCTGGTCACTGCACTCACCCGCTTGTTTTCAAAGAAAATATGAAAGCATGAGTGTCATAGAAATGGTGCGTACCAACCATCAGGGTATCATTAGCCATCGGCTCAATTTTTCGCCTGAAAATGCAGTGGACATTCTATATGCCAAACTGGTTTCCGACCCTGAAGCAACGGTTAACTCAATTTATCAGCATTTTGCAATATCAATGAGCGAAGAGTATAAAGCCAGCTTAAAGCAAGACAGCATCGCCGCAAAATCATATAAAAGTGAACATGTCTATGCCGTTGAGGATTATGGATTCACCCGCGAAGAGATCGAACAATATCTTTCCAATCAAACGGCTGAAGACCAACTGTTTGATGAAAAATACCATAACCTGGAATAACTTTTACATCCACTGGGGCGCAGATCTTTAACCTGCATTTTAAAAGCAGACTAATCAGTAAGTTAAAAAATGCATCATTCCCGAACAGTCAAAGCTAACCCCCTGCCCTGTGTGGGAACCAATAACGAGATTTATATGCCCCAAACTCTCCACAAAAACAATTTCTTCCGGAAACTGGTCACGCGTTTTCTCGCCACGTTTATAATAACGCTTACCCTATCAGCCTGCTCATCACTCGGAACAGACAGAGTCGTCCCCGATCGGTTTGATTATAACCAGGCGATTGGCCAATCAGCTAATCAACAAATGCTACTTAATCTGGTACGCTTACGTTATCGTGATGTCCCGGTTTTCCTCGCTGTCAGCTCTGTTCTTTCTCAATATGTCTATCTGGGTAGAGCAAATATCGGCGGTGCTGCGGGTACAGCAAATGGCGGTCTGAGCTTCTCCTATATGGATCGGCCTACAATTTCCTATACTCCATTAAGCGGCGAAGAATTTGCCCAGCAATTATTAACCCCGATACCCAGTGCATCCATTTTTTCTCTGGCACAATCCGGATGGCCTGCCGGACAGCTCATGATGATGAGCTTCGAGCGTTTAAACCACCTGAAAAACACAGCCTTTGATCCTAACCTAAACCATGCAAAGATTATTAAGATGAAAGAATTTGAGCTTGCCCTACACCTTATCGTAAAACTGGGGGCGTGTAATGGCTTCGACAGTTATCACGGTATAGGTAAAGATGCAAAAAATCGCTATTTTGCTTTTGAGCAAAACCCTGATACAGAAACCCAGCAGTTAATCGACCAGTTAAAAAAAGTTTTGCACCTAGACTCCAGCATTTCAGTATTTCGCATTACCGATCGGCACATTAATAGAAATCCGGATGAAATCATTCTCAAGTTGCGCTCACTGCTCACACTTATGGGCTTTCTGTCACATGGCGTAGAAGTACCCGTGGATCATATGCAAGAAGAGCTTGTCGAATTTGACAAAGGTGTCGCCAATATAGAAAACAATGATTTTTTTATTCCTCTACATGTCTATTCTTCTGAAGACAAACCTGACAATGCCTTTGTCGCAATCGAATACCGGGATTACTGGTTTTATCTGGATCATTCGGACCATGCCAGCATACAGGCTTTTGGGCTATTAACTTACCTATATATGCTACAAGCTCCACAATCCCCAGGTAACGTGCCGCTACTTACCATTCCAGCGGGTTAGGTTTTCAGGCCCCTACGCTCAAAACGTAGCCCGTATGGAGCTTGCGCAATACGGGAAAACAAAAGCACGGCTGTTAATGCAATAACATAATAGTTTGGAGTACAAGCCTTTAACCACAGAGGACACAGAGAGCACAGAGGTTTATATTCTGCT
>JAUXBW010000160.1 GCA_030619185.1 Methyloprofundus sp. | reverse complement strand
GTGCGGATATAAAAGGTGTCGTGAGCTTTCATGGCTTATTAAATGAGCCTCAAACTAAGGCAAATAAACCCATATTAGCCAAAGTTTTAGCCCTGCATGGCCATGATGACCCTATGGCATCAGACGATCAAGTTTCGGCCTTTCTTTTGCCAAGAGATGACGCATTTGCAGGTAGATTGGCAATTGCATCATTATGGTAATACAGTACATGCTTTTACCAACCCTAAAGCTGACAGCCTCTCGTTGGGTACAGTTTATAATGAAGTTGCAGCTAAACGCTCATGGCAGAGCATGAAGAGTTTTCTTGAGGAAATATTTTCCTGATTGCTTAATAATATAGTTCGCGCGGTCACAGGATATGTATAATGCTCCCACTTTTAGCTTAAATCTATAACAAATAGCTAAACAGCTAGTGCCTAGGTAAAATAGGTTTTTTTCATTTTTTATTCTCATAAAGATACATGCGTACCTCACAATTCCCACTTAGTACCGTTAAAGAAACACCTGCCGATGCTGAAATTGCCAGCCACAAATTAATGATTCGCGCGGGTCTTATTCGTAAGCTGGCTTCAGGGCTGTATACATGGCTTCCTTTAGGCTTGCGTGTACTGCGTAAGGTTGAGCAGATTACGCGCCAGGAAATGCAAAAGGCAGGTGCTTTAGAGGTACTCATGCCCGCACTGCAACCCGCTGAATTATGGCAGGAAACAGGTCGCTGGGAGAAGTATGGCCCTGAATTAGCACGCTTAAAAGATCGTCATGATAGAGACTTCTGTCTGGGCCCTACACATGAAGAGATTATTACAGATTTAGCGCGACATGAATTAAAAAGCTATAAGCAACTGCCGATTACCTATTTCCAGGTGCAGACCAAATTCCGCGATGAAATTCGACCGCGTTTTGGTATTATGCGCTCGCGTGAATTTATTATGAAAGATGCCTATTCATTTCACCTCAGTAAAGAATCTTTACAGGAAACTTATGATGTTATGTATCAAGCCTACAGCAATATCTTTAGCGGCCTGGGACTAAACTATCGTGCAGTGATTGCTGACTCTGGGTCGATAGGTGGAGCTGTTTCCCACGAATTTCATGTATTGGCAGATTCAGGTGAAGATGCTATTGCCATTTCCACAGAAAGCCAATATGCCGCTAATGTTGAAAAGGCTGAAGCTGTTATGCCAGTAGGCAAGTCTGCAACAGCAACTCAAGAATTGACATTAGTTGACACCCCCAACCTGCATAGCATTGAGGAGCTGTCTGGTTTTTTGCATATTGCGGCTCAGCAATGCCTTAAAACACTTATTGTTCGAGGCGAAGAAGGTGCATTGATTGCACTACTCTTAAGAGGAGATCATGAGCTTAATGAAATCAAAGCAGAAAAAATCGATGGTGTTATTACACCGCTTGAATTTGCTACTGATGAAGAAATTTTAAGTGCCTGCCAGTGTAAACCAGGGTCTATTGGCCCTATCGGATTAACTATTCGGGTTATCGCTGATCGTAGTGTATCTGTACTCGCGGATTTTGTTTGTGGTGCTAATCAGGAAGGTAAACATTTTACCGGTTGTAACTGGGAAAGAGACTTGCCAGTTCCGGCTGAAATTGCAGATTTACGCTCTGTCGTCGAAGGCGACCCCAGCCCCGATGGTCAAGGCACATTAGCTATCGTACGTGGCATAGAGGTCGGTCACATTTTTCAACTGGGAACAACCTATAGCACCGCTATGAACGCCAATGTTATTAACGAAGCGGGGAAATCTGAGACCATGACTATGGGTTGCTATGGTATTGGTATCTCACGCATTGTTGCTGCCGCTGTGGAACAAAGTCATGATGATAACGGTATCATCTGGCCTACTAAGCTTGCACCTTTTACCGTTGCATTATGCCCTATGAATATGCATAAGTCAGAGCGCTTGCGTGAAGCAGCGGATAAACTCTATCAAGCACTATGTGATGCAGGGATTGATGTGCTTTTTGATGACCGCAAAGTACGTGCTGGTTTTATGTTTTCAGATATGGAACTTATAGGTATCCCACACCGCATTGTCATCGGAGATCGCGGTCTAGATAGTAATACCGTGGAATATCGTGCGCGCACTGAGAGTGAAAATCAGGAAATCGCCTTGGATCAGATTGTTGCCTTTATTCAACAGCAAACAAGTTAGCCAGCACCCCATGATTTTTATTAAATGCATTTTTGCTACATTTGTTGTAAACGGCCATACCCAAGTATTTACCCAGAGACTTTAACGGTTAAGCCTAACCTGCGTATCTGATCAGCAAAGTTATTTAATTGATCCATACTCGCGCTGGTAATCATATTTGCTTCAGCTTGCAAAGAGGGTCTAGCCAGACTATACAACATCACACCTTGCAATGAGACTTGCTGCATTAGTTCTGCTAACAGGGCCAGATAAGCTTGTTGCTCCTGCACGTCTATTAAACCTCCCTGCCCTTGATCAGCAGAAGCAAAACCAAGAACACAACTCTGTATCCAGGTAGAGCACAGCTTTGCAGAAGTGATTAGGTTTTCTAATTGTTTATGTCGGCTTAATCCCGCATGATTAATACCTTCCCGCCCTATGTCAGTAGCACTGTCTAATTTATGCCAGACCTGGCCGTTGTATTGATTAAATATCTGCAAACCTTTTTGTACCTCTGCTTTATGCACCAGGCTACCATTAGTAATCAATACATATTGATAAGATTCAGCTATATTCGCCCGTTCAACAACCCGGGTTATTAAATTGATCGCCTTAGCAAAGTCTCTAACGCTAGTTGGTTCACCATTACCCGAAATGGCAATATCTTTAATAACGCGCATTTTAGGTTCTAATTGGAACCGCTGGTAAAAAGAACCGTGCAATACATCCTGCAAAAAGTCAGCGAGTTCAGATGCTAATAAATCAAAATCCAGCTCTGGTGCTGCTCCAATGCTTAAATCAGGCACCTGACAGTACACACAACGCCAGTTACAGGCATTATTAGTATTAAAATTAATACCTATCGACAAACCACCCGAGCGTCTGGAAATGACAGGATAGATATATCGATAACCTGCAACATCACGGTCATGATTTTTTACGCTAAGTCTGGACATAAAAACTAAAACAAATCTTAAAAAATGTTATTCTACTGGGTTGTAAAATTATATTTTAAGTTTTTTGGAGAAAATGATGAGTGATAGAATCGTATTGCGCACCGGTGAAGCTTTAGTTGCCGGCGGTCCAGCAGGAACAGCGGCAGAGCCTGAAATTGTTATCGGTGAATTAGATGGCCCGGTTGGTACTGCATTAGCAACTTTAACAGGTGACCAGACTAAAGGTCACTCTAAAGTATTCGCTATTTTAAATACTGATATTCAAGTACGCCCGGTAACATTAATGGTAAGCAAAGTGACTGTTAACAATAGCCGTTACACTAATATCTTAATGGGCACTGTACAGGCTGCGATTGCCAACGGTGTTTTAGACGCTGTTCGTGCAGGCGATATTCCTAAAGAAAAAGCCAATGATCTGGGTATTATTTGTTCAGTCTGGTTAAACCCTAGTGTTGCCAAAGATGATAATCTTGACCATCAAATTCTTTTTGATATACATCGTAAAGCAACCGCTTTAGCCATTAAAAAAGCGATGAATAACGAGCCTAGCATAGACTGGTTATTAGACAATCAGGACAAGATCACGCACAAATATTTTCAGATGGGATTAGATGGCAAGATTTAACCTGCCATAAATATACAAGCCTCCTTTCATAATAATTGAATGGAGGCTTTTTTTATGTCTTAGCGTTCCCTGCTTATTCATATAAGCAGGCTTTAAAAGTCAAAATCACCGGGTTATATGTGCCCAGCCAAAATCCTCTTTTTTTACTACACCTTTAAATGCCTCACCTGACTCTAAAGCCTGCACACAACTACTAAAGTCTTTATATAAATACTGATCAGCTACCATATCTGGAGCCAAACCAATCCTTCTCAACATATCTTCCGGTTGTTTTTGCATGCCTGTTATCAGTACTAGAACATTCTTATCCTGCAAGGCCATTACTGCATCTTCTATGGCATACATACCAGATTGGTCAATATAGGGTACTTTTTTCATGCGCATGATCACCACATCAACAGCAGGTAATGCACGCGTCATTTCCTGAAACTTGGAAGCAAAACCAAAAAATATTGGCCCATCAAAATGCTTGATATAAACTTTGTTCAAAATATCTTCGCTGACTTCGGTCTCATCTATCCAGGGAACCTCTCGGGAGAACTCATCAACTGAGCTAATCGAAGACTTATCTTCCACGATATCACTCATTTTTTTCATAAATAAGACTGAAGCTAGCACCATACCTACTGCAACAGCTTGCAGTAAATCAACAAATACCGTCATGATCAAAACAATTAACATGACCGCTGCATCTGATTTAGGCACATGCAGGATATGCTTTAGACCTTTGTAATCAATAATACCTATGCCTACAGTAATTAAAATACCCGCCAGTACAGGCAACCTGGCATACGATTATTATTGTGTTGTTTGGTTAGCTAAAATCAGTTTATTCGATGGGCTGATGGCAATTATTAATGTTAATGTTAAAATATTGAAAAGTTTAATTGATCTTTGCATGGTATAAATTCTTACAATCCAAAAAAACAAATACAGATATTAAGAACATTATGGTCCAGATAAATTTAGATTATTATATTCAACATCTTAAAAATGATATTCCGGCAGGAATTGTTGTATTCCTTGTTGCCCTACCTTTGTGCCTGGGGATTGCCATGGCTTCAGGCGCACCACTTTTTTCCGGTTTGATCGCGGGTATGGTTGGTGGGCTTTTAGTTTCCTGGGTTAGCGGCTCCCACTTAAGTGTTTCCGGCCCTGCTGCTGGCTTAACAGTGATTGTTTTTTCTGCTATTGAAACCCTGGGTAGTTTTCAAGGGTTTTTATTGGCAGTCGTTTTAGCGGGCCTAATCCAGCTGACTTTAGGTTATTTCAAGGCGGGTATTATCGGCTCGTTTTTTCCTTCTGCTGTGATCAAGGGGATGTTAGCATCGATTGGTCTTATTCTGCTTATCAAACAAATCCCTCATGCTATTGGTTACGATATTAGTTTTGAAGGCGATGAAAGCTATATGCACGAAACTGCCGAGTCCAGTTTTGAAGAATTGCTTTATGCATTTGAGGTTATTTCACCAGGCGCTGTCATCGTATCGACTGTTGCATTATTGATACTCATACTCTGGGAAACCCGTTTTTTCAAGCGGCAAAAACTCCTAAAGCTTATTCCCGGGCCTTTGGTTGCCGTGATATGGGGGATTTCCTACAATCTTGTTGCAGAGTCAAGTGATGTTAGCAATGCACCGGCTTTTGCAATCAAAGATGAGTTAATGGTCAATATACCGATCATGGAAAGTCGGATCGTAGCCATGTCGTTCTGT
>JAUXBW010000053.1 GCA_030619185.1 Methyloprofundus sp. | reverse complement strand
TGCTCCACTGTTTCAGCCATGAATATACGACATACCGAGCCTTTTAAACGATTGGCTGTATTTATAAGCCAGCCTATAATACTATCTGTTAATACCAACAAGCTAATCTGCCTAGTGTGAGAATAAATTCAGAACTCATTATTATAAATTATTGAGACACAAGCTTACTCACTTTGAATGATTATTTTTTTCTGTCTCCCTAAGCCTTTCGGGCGAGCAATCAAAGTGCTCAGCGATTCTGCGGACAGCGCGTGCATAGCTATCAATAGTTGCATCACTCATGCCCCGTAATTTTAAAGCACGAAGGTGACGGTTGTATAGTTCATCAAAATGCGCTTGTTCTGTAGTATTCATGGTAAACTCCAATTATCGTACTCGACAGTGAGTACATATTGGAGTGTACCCGTAAATGGGTTTTTCTGCCGCATAGCGGCTTCGTCCAACGATTGAGAAGATTTAAACAGGGATAAAAAGGCAAGTGAGACTGGATGATTATTTTTTTCCATCTCCCTTAGCCGCTGGTAGAACATGGTGCCCACTATAAACCAACAAATCACTATGTTTTACAAATGTTGGGTTTCACTGCCTGCCTTAAGATGTCATTTTCTATGCTCCGCTAAATAAGCTAATCGAACACGCTACTCTCATATTTTTTTACAACAAACACACCAAGGCTAATAGCTATGATTATTGTCACAGGCGGTGCTGGATTTATCGGCAGCAATATTGTTAAAACCCTCAATCAACAAGGGCGTACTGATATTATTATTGTCGATAATTTAAGCGATGGTACCAAGTTCCGTAATATTGTTGATTGTAATATTGCCGACTACTGGGATAAAGATGATTTCCTCAACAGGGTGCAAACAAATACCGGCTTACCCAATAAGATAGACGTTATTTTTCATGAAGGTGCCTGCTCTTCAACCACAGAGTGGGATGGAAAATATATGATGCAAAATAATTATGCGTTTTCCAAAACTCTTTTACATTATTGCCTGGACCACTCTATTGCATTTATTTATGCCTCCTCTGCCGCAACTTATGGGGATACCAAGCAGTTTACCGAAAGCCGTGAGTTTGAGGGGCCGTTAAATGTCTATGGCTATTCAAAATGGCAGTTCGATCAATATATTCGCAGCCTGAACCTGGATAATAAAAGCCAGGTGGTAGGTTTGCGCTATTTTAATGTCTACGGCCCTAGAGAACAACATAAAGGCAGTATGGCGAGCGTTGCTTTTCATTTACACAATCAACTTCTAAAGGGTGAGAACCCCAAACTATTTGAAGGCTGCGATGGTTATGAAAATGGCGAACAGCTACGAGATTTTATCTACGTCGATGACATTGTTGCGGTCAATCTCTGGTTATTTGCACACCCTGAAGTGCATGGCATTTTTAATGTCGGCACCGGTAAAGCTCAATCTTTTAAAGATGTCGCTGAGGCTGTCATTGACTTTCACCAGAAAGGTCAGATTGAGTACATTCCTTTTCCCGACCATCTAAAAGGCAGTTACCAGAGCTACACTCAGGCGGATATGAGTAAACTACGTTTGGAGGGTTATGATGCGCCTTTCAAGACAGTACAGGAAGGGGTCGCTGCGTATTTAGCGTGGCTAAGCACCTAAATATCTCGTTCCTTATAAATCAAAAAAACAAGTCACTATGAAACCACTACTCTTTGCCGTTACGCTGTTATTTTTGCTTGCCGGATGCAGCTCTCATACGGCAGATATTCGTGTCAGAACTGAAGTGGGTTCTAATGCCAACTTGAGTCAATACAAAAGTTACTCATGGCTGGAGATTGTTACTTCTTTGCACGATCCCCGTGGTAAATGGCAAGCTCGGGGGCTGGATATAGCAGGAGAAATTAAATTTTTCATTGACCGTGAATTACGTGAATATGGCTTACACTATAGCACTACTGATCCTGATATAGCGGTTGCTTTCCAGCTTGGTGCTAATATGGAGTCACTCAAGTTAGCAATCGACCCTAATTCCAGGCTTGATGTTTTAAAAAATGTGCCAGATGCCACTTTGACTGTCGTGTTAATTGACACTGCTACAAGAGATATTATCTGGATCAGTAAGGCCGAAGCTGAAATACAGCAAGATGCTACCCCAGAAATGGTACATAAGCGCATTGATTACACGATTACTGAAATGTTTAAGAAAATTCTTGATTGAGCAACCTTTAACCCCCATTCCTAGATAGCTGTAATTTATGCTTGAAATCAACAGCTGATGAAATTATCTATCCAACAAAGCAACATAGTGCCATCTAAGTTGCCACGCATCCATCCTCTGAATAGTGGACTAAAGTCCGCTCTATATACGTTGAAGACATGAAGACTGATTACAGAATAGAAAAAGACAGCATGGGCGAATTACAAGTACCTGCTGATGCCTTGTATGGTGCGCAAACTCAGCGTGCTATTAATAACTTTCCTATTAGCGGCTTAGTACTGCCCCCTGCTTTTATTAAGACGGTGGCCTTGATTAAACAGACGGCTGCTAAAGTTAATTGCCAGCTTGGGCTGTTAGATGCTGCACGAGGAGAGGCTATTATTCAGGTCGCTGAGCAGCTTATTCAAGGAGGGTATAAGGAGCAATTTCCTATCGATATTTTTCAGACAGGTTCGGGTACCAGTACTAATATGAATGTAAATGAAGTGTTAGCACATCTTGCCTCAGAAATTAGCCCTGAAGCTGTGGGTGCAAATGATCATGTTAATATGGGACAAAGCAGTAATGATGTGATTCCTACTGCTATCCATATCAGCGCGGCAATAGAATGCCAGGACCAATTACTGCCGGCTTTAGAGCATTTGGCTAAAACCATCGAAACCAAAGCTAACGCATGTAAAGATTATACTAAAACCGGACGTACACATTTAATGGATGCCATGCCGATGACGCTGGAACAGGAACTAGGTGCCTGGGCATTGCAGATTCGTAATGGTATGGCACGGATTAATAGCACTTTACCTAGAGTACATAAACTAGCACAAGGTGGGACAGCTGTTGGCACAGGAATTAATGCACATCCTGAATTTGCACAAAAGTTTGCTGATACAATAAGTGCTACGACAGGCATTGAATTTAGCCCGAATGATTCATTTTTTGAAAGTTTAAGCTGTCAGGATGCCATTGTTGAATTATCTGGACAATTAAAGACGATTGCTGTCAGTTTAATGAAAATTGCTAATGATTTACGCTGGATGAATAGCGGCCCTTTGGCTGGTTTAGGGGAAATCGAATTAACCGCTTTGCAACCAGGTAGCAGTATTATGCCTGGTAAAGTGAACCCGGTTATTCCTGAAGCAACGGCCATGGTTGCTGCACAAGTGATGGGTAATGATGCCACAATTACTGTTGCAGGACAGGCAGGCACTTTTCAGCTCAATGTGATGCTACCGGTCATTGCCTATAACATTTTACAGAGTATAGAAATTATCGGTCAGGTGAGCATCGCGCTAGCAGATAAGGCAATCGCTGATTTCACGGTGCGTGAAGATAATTTACAACAAGCACTGACCAGAAACCCGATACTGGTGACTGCATTAAATCCAGTCATTGGTTATGCGAAAGCCGCTGAAGTGGCTAAATCAGCCTATAAACAAGGACGCGCGATTATTGATGTTGCTGAAGAAATGACCGATATTCCACGCGCAGAACTGGAAAAAATCCTGGAGCCGAAACACCTGGCGGCGGGTGGTGTAAATTAATCAGAGCACTTAGGGAAATGGAAACAAATAAACATCCGATATTGGGTAGGATTTTTTATTTCCAGCCCCCTTACCCTGAGCTAAATTAAACACTGGATGCTAAGGAACATGTATGACACACTTATAACATTACCAACTGGGGCGCAGGTCTTTAGCCTGCACGTTAAACGCGGACTAAAGATCCGCGCCCCATTGTGTTCAAGTTAATACATTCATATTCCTAAAGTGAAAATTATATTTATCAGGCACGGTAAACCCGATATGCCAGAATTAGGTAAGTTGAATGCTTGCGAATTCCCGCAATGGATCGCAGCATATAACGACGCAAGTCTGGACGCTGAGCAGCAAGTACCAAAACAACTAGATGAGATTGTAGAGCAATGTAATACCATTATCTGTAGTGATTTACGCCGCTCAATAGAGTCGGCAAAACTGCTCGGCGTTCGGGATATTGATCGTATAGACGCAATATTTCGTGAAGTGGAATTACCCTACGGCACGATGCCATCACCCAGGTTATCACCCGCTACCTGGTCATTAATCTATAGAGTTCTTTGGTTTATGGGCTACTCCGCTAACTGTGAATCTAAAACTACAGCGCAACAAAAAGCAATGGTTGCAGCGGATCATTTGCATAATGCAGCTTTGCGCAATAACACTGTTCTGTTAGTCGGGCATAGTATTTTTAATCATTTTATTGCCAGGCAACTGCAAACGAAAGGCTGGCAGGGCTCTACCAGTATTTTTAATAACTACTGGGCAGTCAGTGAGTATCAATATTCCGTACACGTTCCTTAAGCACATGATTTAGCATAGCTGTTTACAGCAGTTGTAGGAACGGTCTTTCGCCGCGATTAGTGCATATGAGCTTCGTAGCTAAAGACCGCTTTTACAATATATTTAATAACATTATTAAATACAGCAACATTCGTTTAAAATGTTAGGTTTTACCCAGGCAATCCAGATATATTCAGGTAAGGCTATATAAATAGAGCCTCCGTGTCGCCATCATAAATTACCCCCATGACACCAGAACAATTCCAGCAATATGCCGATCAAGGCTACAATCGCATTCCTATCTCACGAGAAGTGCTAGCAGATTTAGATACCCCGCTGAGCGCGTATCTAAAATTAGCCGATGGTGCTTATTCTTATTTATTTGAATCGGTACATGGCGGTGAGCAATGGGGGCGCTATTCCATTATCGGTCTGCCATGCCAATCTGTCATTAAAATCTTCGGCAATGAAATACGTATTGAAGAATCTGGAGCTCTTGTAGAAAGCTTTGAACATGCTAACCCTCTGATCTGGATAGAGGAATTTAAACAGCAATTTAAAGTGCCTGATATTGACACATTACCGCGCTTTAATGGTGGCCTGGTAGGTTATTTTGGTTATGAAACCATCGGCTATATAGAGCCACGCCTAAAGGCAACCGCAAAAGACGACCCTATCGGTAGCCCCGATATTTTACTGATGATTTCTGAAGAAATCCTGGTCTTTGATAATCTGTCGGGCAAAATGATGCTCTTAACGCACGCAAATCCTGAGCAGGCAAACGCTTATGAAAATGCACAAGCTCGCCTGGATGAGCTGATTATTAAATTACGTGAATTAAAAGCACAAACCAATACGCAGCATAGCCCAAAAGAAGTAAACGAAGCTGATTTTATCTCGGGCTTTACCGAAGAAGGTTTTAAAGAGGCAGTCTTAAAAGCGAAAGACTACATTATTGCAGGCGATATTATGCAGGTGGTACTATCGCAACGCCTATCTATTCCCTTTAGTGCGGATCCGATGGATTTATATCGTGCTTTGCGCTGTTTAAATCCATCTCCCTATATGTATTATCTTAATTTAGAGGATTTTCATATAGTGGGTTCTTCACCTGAAATTCTGGTGCGCCTGGAAGATGAAATGGTGACGGTTCGACCGATTGCAGGTACGCGCCCTCGCGGCAAAACACCTGCCGAAGATATAGCACTGGAAAAAGACTTATTAGCGGATCCTAAAGAGTTAGCGGAACATCTGATGTTAATTGATTTGGGACGCAATGATGCCGGACGTGTGGCAAAAATTGGCACTGTTGAACTCACAGATACCATGATGATAGAGCGTTATTCGCACGTCATGCATATCGTCTCCAATGTTATCGGTGAATTACAGGCAGATAAAGATGCCTTTGATGTCCTGGCTGCGGCTTTTCCAGCAGGAACAGTAAGTGGCGCACCTAAAATACGGGCAATGGAAATTATTGATGAGTTTGAGCCTGTAAAACGTGGCGTATATTCAGGTGCAGTCGGTTATATTTCCTGGTCTGGCAATATGGATACGGCAATCGCTATTAGAACCGCAGTGATAAAAGATAAAACTCTGCATATACAAGCGGGAGCAGGGATCGTTTATGATTCGGTACCCCAGAATGAATGGGATGAAACGATGAATAAAGGACGGGCAATATTTCGTGCAGTCACAATGGCCGAGGCAGGATTAAACGGAGGTGGCTCATGAGTGCATGTAAAGTGGTAATGATCGATAATTACGATTCATTTACTTATAATCTGGTGCAATATTTTGGTGAACTGGGGGCCGATGTCACGGTGGTACGTAATGATGAAGTCAGTATTGACGATATCCGGGCTTTAAACCCTGATAAAATCGTCATATCTCCGGGACCTTGTACACCTAAAGAGGCTGGTATTTCAGTTGCAACCATTCTGGATTTCGCCGGTAAATTACCCATACTGGGAGTCTGTTTAGGCCATCAAAGTATTGGATGTGCTTTTGGCGGTAATATCGTCCATGCAAAAAGCATAATGCACGGAAAAGTGTCACCTGTTTATCATCGTAATAATGGCGTATTTAAAGGCTTGAATAATCCCTTTACTGCAACGCGCTATCATTCATTAGTCATCGATCAAAATACATTGCCCGAATGCTTAGAGGTTACCGCATGGACTCAGGATGAACAGGGAAATATCGATGAAATCATGGGCGTACGGCATAAAGAACTTGATATTGAAGGGGTACAATTTCATCCTGAATCTATTCTGACAGAGCATGGGCATGATTTGTTGCGTAATTTTTTAGAAAAGTAAAAGTGTTCTATACATAAGGAAGCTGGAAGTATATAATCGTCCGATATTGGGTAGAATTTTTGTTGGTCTTTGGTGGTGTCGCAACGGGCGCATAGCAAGCTACGTAACTGTTGCGACACCGTCGAAGACGGACAAAAAGGCCAACAAGATTGGATGATTATTTATTTCCATCTCCCTAACCCGGAGTAAAAAAGCTTTAGCTTTTTTTAACAGCAATAGCTAAAGCTATTGCACTCCACTCCACTTTTTATTGTACATATTATATATACACTTTTTTACCTAAGCTTTTTAAAATGAATATACAAACAGCCTTACAAACAGTCCTGAACCAACAAGACCTTACTCGTTTGGAAATGCGTGATGTAATGCACAGTATTATGAGTGGCGAGGCGACATCTGCGCAAATTGCAGGGTTTTTAATTGCCTTGCGTTGCAAAGGCGAAACGGTAGATGAAATTATTGCCGCTGCGGAAGTGATGCGAGCTCTTGCTACAAAAGTTGAGATACAGGGTGAACATATTATTGATACCTGTGGCACAGGCGGTGATGGTGCTAACACCTTTAATATCTCAACCACTTGTGCTTTTGTTGTCGCTGCTGCAGGAGGTACCGTTGCAAAACATGGCAATCGCTCAGTTTCCAGTCGCTCAGGCAGTGCCGATGTCCTGGAAGCTGCAGGTGTAAACTTAGATTTATCTGCTGATCAGGTAGCTGAATGTGTTAACAATCTGGGTGTAGGCTTTTTATTTGCGCAAAAGCATCACGGTGCGATGAGGTATGTTGCTGCGCCACGTAAAGAAATGGGCGTACGCACTCTATTTAATTTACTGGGTCCTTTAGCAAACCCCGCTGGTGCTCCGAATCAGTTGATTGGGGTTTTTGACCAGCAGTGGGTAGAACCAATTGCGCAAGCACTAAAAGCTCTGGCAAGTGAACACGTCTTAGTCGTTAATGCCGATGACGGCTTAGATGAAATCAGCATTGCCAGTAACACTTCAGTTGCCGAATTAAAAGATGGAATAATTACCAGTTATTCCATCAACCCTGAACAGTTTGGCTTTCAGCGTGCTGATTTATCAACTTTGGCAGTGGATAATGTACAAGATAGCTTAAGCATGCTGCAGGCAGTTCTGGATAATAAACCGGGCCCTGCACGAGATATTGTCGCCTTAAATGCGGGGGCAGCCATTTATACGGCGGGTTTAGTGGATTCATTAGCCTGTGGCATGGGTAAAGCGCAAGAGGTGATTGCTTCAGGCGCGGCAAAAGCAAAGCTCAATGCACTGGTCAATTTCAAACCCGTTTAATTTTCTGGTTATTTTCGTAGGAGCGGTCTTTAGCCGCGAATGTTTACAATAGCATTCGCGGCTAAAGACCACTCCTACACAATAAATTGATAGCCGGCACCCTCCTATTTTTAAACAAAACATTCTATGTCTGATACCCCCGATATTTTAAAAAAGATACTGGCTACCAAAGCAGAAGAAGTTGCAAAGCGTAAATTACGTATGTCTATTACTGATTTAGCTGGTATTACCAGCGACACAGAAATGCCACGCGGCTTTGCCCAGGCATTACAAAGCAAAGCGGCCAGTAAACAGGCCGCTATTATTGCTGAAGTTAAAAAAGCTTCACCCAGCAAAGGCGTTATTAGAGAAAATTTTAAGCCGATAGAAATTGCACAGGATTATGCAATGAATGGCGCGACCTGTCTTTCAGTATTAACTGATAAAGAGTATTTTCAGGGCGGTGAGGTCAATTTACAACTGGCTAGGCAGGCCTGTCCCTTGCCCGTATTACGTAAGGATTTTATGATTGATCCCTACCAGATACATGAGTCACGCGCCTTGGGTGCGGATTGTATACTATTAATTGTTGCCGCTTTATCGGATATGCAAATGCATGAACTGGCGGATACGACACAGGAATTGGGTATGGACATATTGGTTGAAGTGCATGATAAGGCAGAAATGCAGCGTGCCTTAAAGCTGGATACGCCATTAATGGGTATTAATAATCGCAATCTACGTACCTTTGAAACATCTCTGCAAACCACACTGGATTTACAGGCGATGGTTCCGGAAGATCGTTTGGTCATTACTGAGAGTGGTATCCATACACCTGAAGACGTGCAGTTAATGAAGGGTAATGGTATCTACACGTTTCTGGTGGGTGAAGCATTTATGCGCGCAGAACACCCGGGCGCAAAAATGCGTGAGTTATTTTCTATATAGAACGAAACAGACTCATGAGTTCTGTAGTTTAATAGGTTTTCCTTGATAAGAGTTAAGAGTGATTATTTATTTCCAGCTCCCTAAACTTTATATTTATCCATCGCCTTTATGATTGATAATGCCTCAGCAACCACCACTTTAGCAGCATCATCCAGTTCATTATTTTTATAGATTTTTTCTAGCAGGCCCTCTTCGACCAGAGCTTCTTTTATCCAGCGTTTGACCATTCTATAACTACCGGCAACTTTTGCTTCTTCTCCCGTTGCCGGGTTCTTCATCATAACGGTACGTAACTCAATTTTAGGAGCCGCCAGTTTATTGGTTTTAGTTTTAGGCTTAGGTTTATCTGCCTTTGTAGACTTTGTATTTTCAGCAGAACTTTGTTGGGTAACGGGAGCACTAACTGTCACAGTAACGGGGGACTTAAAACTCACTTCGCCATCCACTTTTTCATTATTGCTCTTTTCAGCACTGGCCGAATCGCTATAAATAACATACCCTACATAAATTACCACTAGAATTAAAAGAATCTCTATCACAGCATTTTCCCCTATATTTATTATTTTAATTATATAAAACCTGAGTATAGGTCAAACTAACAAAATACACCAGAATCAATTGTTTATAAATATTTGATAGTATTAGGGTGCTGAATAAATCTTAGGGTCAAATTCCCCCTGTTACACGCAATGCTGACGCATATAATTTCTGAAGCCCCCGCTCCCCCTCAAATCGATTTCCATGGGTAATAAAAGTGCCGCACGCACACAAATAATTAGTATTGAACCACTGGTGCTGTACTTTTACCGAGAAACTTAGTCCCTAATTAAAATCTGGGTAGAGCGATTCCTCGCTTTGTTTTTTACGCGTCTTCTTTTGGGTGTCTGAGATGTTACGGCTAGATTAATTCTGTACCTACTGCATAAAAACCCGGTACTGATATTTCCTAATCGTGCCCGGGGGCTTAAAGGCACACACCTTGCTGAGTCACCCCTTGATCGCGGCGGGGTTCAGAAGACAATTGATTTATCTGGGTCGATATCTTTACCGTGGCGTTATTCGTGAAAAGGATATTTTATCCTGCCAGAATGGCAAAGTGAC